>JAFGPS010000155.1 GCA_016936075.1 Sedimentisphaerales bacterium
AAAAAGAACGCAAACGAAAAACATTACCTCTTCGTCTCACGCGTTGGGGTTGCCGTATTCGGAATAATCCTCGGACTTATCGCGTTTGCATGCAGGTCTGTTGAAAATATTCTCTGGTTCGCGTTCGAGATAATCTCCATTACCGGCGGTGCAACGCTCGGTATATTTTTACTCGGCATATTAACAAAACCAGCAAGCGGCAAGGACTCTTCCGTTATCGCTATGTTTCAGAACTGGGCAAACGTTGTCGCCATGATTGTCAGTACGGCTGCAATGACCGCTCTTCTATTGCTTTCCAAATATGGAAAAATTGACCTCGCATGGAGCTGGCTCATTGTAATTGGAACCTTTACAACGTTCTACATGGCTGTATATATAGAGTTTGTTGCCTGGTGCCTATACAAATTAATATATCGACCAGTGAAACCAAAACTGTAGCATAGAAATAGTTAATTTTTACTGGAAATTATGCAAAAGCTTACTGGTAGAGATTCTTAATTCCAGCTTTGTCACCGGAATAAAGATCCCGCTTTTTTGTCTCACCTTCATGAGAGTAGCCGTACATTGTTTCCTCAGTAGTGGTTGTATCATACAGGTCACCCATGCCGGCAACGTGACCAAGCTCATGAGTTGCAATATTCAAAATATCCATAACGCCAGCGCCGTCATTCTCAAAAGTTCCCCAAGCGTAATTAGTATTAAAAATCATATCTGCTTCTATGATTTCGCGAGTTTTTGGAGGACCATAGAAATAACCCCAAACAGATGTCACTGCAATTACATTCTGTTCTTCCAAGGGAGCAAAAATTATCGCGTTGATATTATCTACAGATGAATTTACAGAAACATTCCCTGTGTATAGATTGCCAAAAATATCCGCATCGGCCCAATACTCCCATTCATCCATTCCCAGTCCTACGAGGTCAGCAATACCTTCTGAAGCATTTATAACAAAATCTTCAGTATATTTCCATTTCAGGCCATTTGAAATGTAAGTATAGCTTCCTTCTTCATCTTTTGGCGGCTTGGTTGGCTTTACCGGTCTTTCGGGTTTAGCTTTTGCTTTTTTATAATGAATGAAAACCTTTTTACTAAGCGGGCCTCTGTCAGATTTGCCTTGGGCGTGGGTAATTTCTGATATAAATAAAACTGACAAGATTATAACAGACATGGAAATTAAAATCGCTTTTTTCATTATTTGTCCTTTCAATCTAATCTCAAGTTTCATTCTATAAATGATAACCTTAATATTATACCACATTTTTACTTGAAAATCAAGATTCTTGTTAAAATTCTATGCAAATACTGAATTTCCTTAAATCGCCTTCATCGCCCAGCGAAACTTAGCTGAAGCACTTCTCGGATTTGTAAAGATTTCATTTTTTTGAGGCACAATTACATTTTTTACTACGGCCTGATATGTACCATTCCTGAAACCGTCACGGAAAGATTTTTTTACGAGTCGGTCTTCGCCGCTATGAAAACTTATTATGCCGATTCTTCCTCCCGGGCGCAAACAAAATGGTGCAATCCGTAATAGCTCTTTCAACGTGCCAAGTTCATCGTTGACTAATATCCGCAACGCCTGAAATACAAGCGCCGCCGGATGCGGCAATCCTGATTTTGATTCGAGATTCTTTTGCTTCCATGTTTTAGCAGTGAGTTTCTTGGCACGGAAAATCAATTCGACAAGCTGTGATGTAGTTGTTATTGGTTTTTCTTCACGCTTGGTGACAATCATGTTTGCTATTTTCCAGTGGTCCTTTTCATCAGACAGTTCCCAAAAAGCGTTCGACAATTCCTCTTCGGAAAGAGTTTTTAGCAAATCCGCGCCAGTTAGTTTTAACCTGTCGTCCATTCTCATATCGAGCGGCCCATCATGCTTATAACTCAAGCCGCGTTCGGGATTATCTATCTGCATACTTGAGACTCCAAGGTCGGCGAAAATTATATCGTAACCTTCGATATTTTCGTTGCTCAATGCGTTTGCGATTCCGGCGAAGTTACTTCTATAAAAACTTGCCGGAACATTTTCTTTGCTAAGTCTTTCCTTTGTACGTTCAAGTTCGGTTTGGTCGATATCGAACGCGATTAGCTTTCCGTTTGGGCCAATATGTTTCATGAATTCCATCGCATGGCCACCGTAACCGACAGTGCAATCGGCTGCGATTTCGCCGGGTTTTGGTGCAAGGAATTCCATTACTTCTTCCATCATAACCGGGATATGAGTAGTAGCGGGCGTTTTACCTTTTGCGATTAAATGTTCGCGCAGCTCGGGATGCGACTCAATATCATGCTCCTTATACTTTTGCTCGAATCGCTTTGGATGCGTGCCGCTGTACCTTTGCCGTCTTTTATGTTCCGGCTGATTACTATCATTTGATTGATTTTCTAAACCCATAAAACTCCATGCCAATATTTACAAAGCAAAACTAAAACCTTAATCTAAAGCGGCTTATATACGTTTTTGATATAATTGTCAAATTAATATTGCTTTAGAAAACTGACGCAATATGTTAATATAGATATTAAAGGTTTTAAGAATAGGGAATGGTTAAATAAATTGGAATGGTGCGTTAGCACGCACCCTATGTGAGGTATTAGTAAATATTTAAGGTAGGGTGCGTGCTAACGCACCAATAACATAGGAATAGAACTATGCCAGAATACAAAAGATGGTTCAGTGAAGGAGGGACTTATTTTTTTACAATTGTAACTTATGGCAGGAAAAATGTTTTTGATAATCCAGTTGCAAGAAACAATTTACGTCAGGCTATAACAGAGGTTCAAACAACACATCCCTTTGAAATGCAGGGCGTTGTACTTTTGCCGAATCATATTCACTGTATTTGGAAAATGACGACAGACGATGATTATTCTGTGCGATGGAAAATGATAAAAACAAAATTCACTAAATTGTGGATTGCTGGCGGAGGGATAGATCAGAATGTGTCATTATCAAGAAGAAAAAGAGGTGAACACGGCATATGGCAAAGAAGGTTTTGGGCACACTTGATACGTAATCAAAAAGATTTTGCGAGACATATGGATTACATACATTATAATCCGGTTAAACACGGATATGTTAAATGTCCCCATCAATGGGAATATTCAAGTTTTCATCGTTGGGTAGAAAATGAAATTTATGAACCGGATTGGATGTGTCAATGTTATCATGTTTGCAAAACTCCTGATTTTGGTGATATTAATGATTCAGTAGGAGAATAATTAATATGAATTGATGCGTTGACACGCACCCTATGTGAAGTTTGAATTATTTAAGTAGGTCCCTTGGGCTACCAGAGAGGTACGTGTTAACGCACCAATAATTCATAAAAAACCAAAATATCATATTCCTAAGAAGGTAATTAAAGCAATGGTAAAAACAAAAGAAATAAAAGTTGCTACGAAAGGTAATTGCCAGATTGTAAATATAACCGAGCAGGTCAATGACGCGGTTATCGACTCATGTATCACAGATGGGGCGGTGATTGTTTTTAATGTAGGTTCGACAGCCGGTATAACAACGAC
>JAFGPS010000156.1 GCA_016936075.1 Sedimentisphaerales bacterium
CATCCCGCACCGGGCGGGATATATTATTGACCCGGGTGCCGCACTTTTAAACCGGCACGCGCCACACTTTTACTCTGGCGTTTACACTATATAAAGACAACAGTTATAAAGCTTTCCTCGGTAATGATGGGACTTGTTACCCTATCTTTTGGAAAAGCAGCAACCTCACCTGCCAAAAAAGTTTCTGGTTCCACTGGAACGCTACTGGGGGTGAAAATCAAAAAATATAAATAGGAGCACTTCCAGTAAATACATTTGGAGGTGTTTTTCCAATGCAGCCGACACATATCCGGGCAAAGATGATCAGCCGGATTAAATACATGGTCTCAAATGCAATTATCAAGGATCGACGCTATCTTGATGATGAACAGCTTATTCGCTCTGAACAGCTCTCGGTTCTGGAAGAGATCTTCAATGCAAATGTCCGAGACACCGAAATTACGGAATTGAGCAGTCATTTTGCGGGCATTCTTCGAAAGGATCATCCCTGCCATCTGGCAATCTGGGGAAAAACAGGAACAGGCAAAACTCTAACGCTCAGTTATTTTCTAAACTTTTTATCCGAGATGTGCAGCCAGGAAAATATTCCTATACGGCATGAACATCTGGATCTTTCCACTCCATGCCCTTGTTTTAGGGCATTAAATGATCTGGCCTGTACCTTTAATGCAAGCAAACGGTACAAAAAAGGAATCTCTCTGGAAGAACTGATGCTGCGTATCGAAGCAAAGCTTTCGGAGTATGAGGGATACCTGATTTTGTTTATTGATGAAGTCGATAACGTCAAGCGAGACCGGGATACTTTCCTGACATTTCTGGTCAGGCGTCTTCCCCAGCGAATCAAGGCTCGGTTGATCCTGGTCCTGGTATCAAACCGGCTCAACTGGCCAGACCATCTGGATCCCCGAGTCAAATCCTTTTTGAAGCTCAATGAGCTGATATTTGAACCCTATGACGCGGTCGATCTTCAGCATATCCTGCGAATCCGAATCGAAAAAGCACTCTGCAAAAATGCCGTAGAGACAGGCGTAGTTGAGAAAATAGCTGCGATGGCCAGCATGGACCATGGCGACGCCAGAAAAGCAGTCGCACTTTTAGCCAAAAGTGCCTATCTGGCAGAGAAGGATTCGACCAAAATCACACTTGAAACCGTCGATAAAGCAGCCGCCGAATTTGACAAGGACCGATACCTGTCGCTGCTTCGCTCAGCACCAGTCCAACTGCAGGCTGCCATGGCCTCGGTGATTCAGGCTACAATCCAATATCGGGATAAGAGACTTGGAACTGGACGTGTATATGATGAATACAAGAAGATCTGCCGTCAAGCCAGCCTAAGAGCGATGACAGCCAGGGCTTTTGGTGATTTAATATCGGAACTGGATATCTATTCACTTTTAAGAAGTAAAGTCATCTCACGCGGCCGATACGGCAGGACACGTGAAATCGTCTTGGAATTACCGACAAGCCTGATTGCAGATGCATGGGAAATGCTCAAAAATAATCTCAATCTTAACTAAACGCAGGGGTGCGGGGGGCGGCAGCCCCCGCACCCCTCCAACTATAAATACATCCCATGCCGGATGGATCTCCTGGAGATGTTCTTGATAAAAAAAAGAAAAAAATGAACCTTAAGGTCTATATTACTGGTTCCTGCTCAACGGTCTCTTCGCTTGACAAATCATTGGATTGTTCAATCATCCATTCGAATGCCTTTTGCAGACAATAAAGAGCCAGCGGGATTTCATTTCGGGCGAATGTCTGGGTTGTTTTCCAAGCTCCATTTTTGTCCTTATACCTTCTGCTGACAGAGGCTTTTAATATCGTCCTGGTCTGGCCGTTGACAGTTATTTGATTCTCCCATAGAGCAGCGGATATTCCCCCCACGGTGAACTTAGCTTTAGGCTGTTTTGTTGTTTCCATTTTATTTACCTCATGACCCACCGTCTGATGCGGTGAGCCTCTTTTGTACTAAAAATAAAAGAGGTTCGGTATCGACCGTCCTCTAAAAATGAAAAGATCAAGATCTTCGATAAATCTTTTGGCGGGATCTCTTAATCCGAGCTCGAATTGCCCTGACTTCTGAAAACCGATATGCCATCCTGTACTGGTTCCAGTCTTCAATCAATTCGATGTCTTTGCCTGAATACACATATTCGATCACCGCCGGTCTGTCTTTTTCCAGTACCCTTTCTTTGACAAGATCAAACATGATCAAGGCAATCCTTAAATCCTCACGAAGCACATCAACCATAAACCGATGCTTGTTGAACGGAAACAGCCTGTCAAAATCAACCGTGCCAAACGCTCCCCAGTCAAGATAACCATCATCCTCAATAGTCGGCCTGTAAGGATATCGCTGATTTACTTGCATCGGAACACAAAATAACGGACCCCATTGTTCCCGATACACCCATCGCATCAACTCTGCCTCATCTAATAATTCTTCATCATCCAGACCCGGTACACTGCCGTAACCTGAATCCCGTAAGACTTCAGCATTTACATTGGATGGTACTAATTTCATTTTGTCAACCTCCGGGCTCAAAAACGATGTATCGTTTCGCCCATATATCAGCGAAACGATAAAGGTATCATTGTGAATAATATGTATAAATGGCTTCTTGCCCCCGTCCCTAACGGGAAAAAATTTATAATAGAGGGTTTGCGTCTTTTTAGCGAACCCTTTTATAAATTTTTTAGGGGGCAAGAAAAATCCCCAGCTTAAAACTGAGGCAGTTTCATCCTCGTTATGGTTCTATGTGCTAGATCGTATTACGAGTGATTAAGGAAATTAAATTTTCCTTAACCTAAACCTGTCCATGAACTGGTCTGCCTCAATCATCGCAGCAAATTCCATCTTCATGAATGCCTGCTCATATGAATCCAGGCAATCATCAAGCCCGAAATATGTCATCAATTGATCAATGCTCAACACTTGGCCCCACTGGTCAGTTGGCAACCTTCCAAAGCCCTGAATGTAATTTGTAATCTGTCTTAACTTATGTTTGTTCATTTTGTATCCTCCGGCGACCTCGATTTATCTCGGTTCGCTCATCGTTTCGCGAACCGGGAATGCTTTCGGTGAAGGCTCTTCAGCGAATCCTTCAATAAACTTTTCCAGGTCAAAGACCGTCCCGGAGGGGGAAAAGTTTATGAAAGAGGATTTGCGGAGCCGTAGCCGAACATACCTGATCGGATCACTTATTATATTCGATTTTTTGCACTTTGATAACTACTTGTTAAGCCAGAACTTAGAGAAATGGGTGCCTGCAAAAAATGCAGAAAAAAACAGCAATAAAACGAATTACTCAAGCTTTTTAGCCTTTTGGGCGGTCATTTATTGCAGATTTCCTAATTTAGCATCCAACACTCAATCTCTTGACTTAAAAGAATAAGTGCTGTTTTTGTTTACTGTCAAATTTCCCACGCATAATTACTGTATGTCATTCATTTTCAATATGTTACAATATATCGACATTTGGAGTTGCATATTAAGTTAACTGCTCATGCAACGACCAATACAGCAGATTGCTATACTCCTCAGGTTTTTAGCGGGAGATTTTTGCATACCGGAACCCCATGAACTAACGGGATAACAGGATGGATATTGAAAGAAAACCGGGGTTGATTGGCGATATTCGGATTATGAAATATCAGTTGGAGCAATAGTCTTTTTGGGAGCTTTGCTGCCCAATATGGAAACCGACGGCAGGTCCAATCTGCCACCCTTATACCATATCGCAGACCATAAACCCTTTGAAGAAAGGCTTTCCATGTCTGTGATGCAGATAAATTCTGAAGGAGGTGATTCATTGATAAGCTTTGACATTTGGACCATCCGAGTCAAACTATTAGTCACGAACAACAATCGGAATCCCTGAAGAGTACATTTGAAAACGGACTCATAACGCTTATATCTTTCAGATAAGTAGGTGAGTTGATAATTCCTGATTTTTTCTTTAATACTTCCCTTATATCCTCTGGCGCTGCTAAGGCTCTCGGAACCCATATCAATCTCAAGATAGAAAAGAAGTGTTTTGGCCTCTTTTTTACAGGTCATCCCAAAAACACCATCCGGCGTATATCTTACCCATTTTGTATCCTCCGCCCCGAATGCAAACTGTTCATATACAATAGTCATGCATTCATGTTGTGAGACAAGCGGCACAAAAGGAGAATTGGGCGATAAGAATTCGACAATTAAATCCGGAACAATCTTCTGGACCTGAACAAGCTGAACTCGAAAATCATTGATCGCCAGCATGTGTGGTTGACTGTGTGCCGAGATTTCGCCGACTTGATCGTAAGAAACATTATAACTTAGAATTTTGTTTGACCGTAAAAAATTAAATCCGGCCCTGGCTATCGAAAATATCTGAGTTGGCCTTCCTTTTTTACCGGAATAAGGCCCAGATTGAATTTCGATAAGTTTTTGCTCCGCTAATTTTTTAAGTTTTCCCCGCAAAGGCCTGGCACTACCGGAATATAAAATTCCGAGTTGGGAAATCGTCATCACTCGGTATTCAGCCAGAGTCGTGAGAATAACAATGTCTTGTTTTGATAACTTTTCCGCCATGATAATTTTTAACGATACAATTATTATTTCATTTTCATAGCGGAGGAAATGGATTTGATATTTCAGTGCTTTTCTTTTATTATAGGATATGAATCTTGCATCTTTTTAGATATACTATATATGTTACTTAAACGTATTTCAGGAGGAAGACAAATAAAATCATATGGGTCTGCCTCGAAGTAAAAACATATTATATAACGTAGGGCATATGCAATTCGAGACAAGCGAGACTTTGGTTGGTGAAAAGATCCCATTTTCATATACCCTTTCTCAAAGGAAAATGCTGTTATTCTATGATGAAAAGATAGTTGGATCTGGGGTGGATTAATAAAATAATCTATCGTACATATTGCTCCCATCAGACTATTAATATCTATTCCTTTACTTTCCAGATATTTTGCGGCCTCCTCATCAGCCTCGTTTTCGATTTTCATTGAATTAATAAATATGGAAAAGAAACTTGGTCCTATCAAACATATCCGTGATAGAATTCTTAGGAATCTTATTTTATGGCAATGTTTATTTAGATGGGCAACTTCATGGGCAATAATAGGGATCTGATAATTCTGATGTTGACTCAAAAATTCTAAGCTTTGCTTGGAAAATAGAATCATATTTTTAGGTCTAAAGCCAGATATTTCAGCTCTTGGAGAAATGCTATTAGAATCAGGATCTAAGACGCATATTACATCTTTCACTCCCATATCATTTGCAATCTCATCAACTTTTGAAATTAGATTTTCATCTTTAACGTAAAAACGTCTTTTTTTCTTGTTATGAATATAAAGAAAGACCATTACAGAAAACAACATTATAAACAATGGGGCCAGCATGGGAATTATAAATAATATAGTTACAATTATTGAGCAAAAACCAGTGCTAGTACCTACCCAAGTATATGCAAATAAATCTAGCATTTCCCTGATGTTAAATATACTTGAATCTGTTGGCCATAGCACAGACAGAACCATTGAAAGGTCTATTCCCCATGCATATATAATCAATAATAATAAATATAAAAATATTGAGATACACATTATTTTCAATGTCTTCGGAACTTCGCCTATATCGCCTGTGCTTATTTTCTTAGAATTTATTTGAGCTACTTTGAAAATAGTCTTTTTTGTGTTTTCTTGAATATCTTTCTGCATAAATCCACTAATGTGTGTAAAAGTAATATATCCCAAAGCACCTGCGATAAACACTGCAGTAAAAACAAATATAAATGGGATTAGTATTACCATAATGGATATCATAGCAGCTTTATCAAATAATTCTGGATTATCAACAAATAGAGAAATTGATGTTGGATATGATATTGATAATGCAAAAATACAAAAGAATATACATAAATCATAACCAAGAGGGAGGAGCCTGAATGCATAAACTTTACCTTTGGTTCCACTGTAGTAAATCAATGAAAATAACACTATCAGCAGAAAAATAGGCAGAAGGACAGGAAGGCCCATTTTAGTAATAAGTATTGAAATATCAACACTATAAAAAAATGCAAGTGATAATATAGTCAAAGTTAAAAATATAAATAATTTCACGTCCAAATATAAATTGTGCCATTTTCCTTTGTCTATAAATTCAACTTCATTATCTTGTCTTTTGTCTTTCATTAAGTCCTTAACAAGATTGATAAAGCTGTTTATATATCTAATCTTCACAAACGACAACAATACTGCTATGATAATGAACATCAGTCCACATAGTAACGATAAAATAATTAGTGCCATTGCAACGTCTAACGGAGGCTTGGTGTCTACATATATTAGTTCTATCCTATTTGTGATGAGTCCAGACAAATGCCCCAAAACTCCTAACATCCCAATTAAAAGGTATACTTGAATTTTGAGATATCTTGGGAGGCTAAATACTATCTGTACAATGGAAAAGTTTTGCTCAGTCTCATCAACCCTCCAGCTGATTTCAGTTGGCTTACCTTTTATTAGAGAATTAAATAGGTTGGATTTGGCATCATATGATCGCAATAATCCGTCTTTGTTACCTTCAAAGGTCTCAAGATTGTAACATTCCGAAAGTTTATGAATTAAAGCAGGCCTTAGCCTTTCTGGGTCAACTGGGACTATGATTGAAGAGCCCTTCATAGATTGTTATCCAGTAATATTGTTTCTTACTAATTCTTGCGCAACATTAATTATCAATTGACGTAAGTTGTTATCTATTTCAATGTTTTCAGTAAACTCAATAGCATCATTAACACATTCACGAATTCTTGTTTTGACTTCCTCAAGATTGCTGCAATGTTCAGTGAGTAAATCACAAATCGTATCTGCAAGATGCATCGCCTTGACAATAATTTCATACGTTTCTCTTTTGCTAGTTCCCGAAGAAAATGCAGCCATTGTTAATTCGTTGGATTGTCCAGGCGAGTAGTGCCCAATTTCAGTAGAGTGATTCCTTATGTTTTTAATTGCATATGGGATCATTACCCATGATATTTCAGGCAGAAGTATTTTGGAAATCTCTTCAGCAATTTCGTCTCGATTCGAATTAATCTTAGCAACAAGAGCGGCTTTTAGTCGCAAATCATTTGACATCTCAGATTGCGATGCCGAGTCTTCTGGAGCATCAATTTTATCACTTATTTCAATTTCTTTTTTTATATCATCATAGAGCTGTCTGCATTGTCGGCATTGCATAATATGTTCAGCAACCTTAGCTTTTCCTTCCTCTGACAACACATTTTCAGCATATGACGAAATCGCCGAAAAACTTAGATGCACATGGTCTTTTAGGCTGTAAATCAAATTTTCAACTGACTCGTAATTGTTTTCTTGATTTGTCATAATGAATATCTCTATACAATAGGATTATTTAACATTAAATTTCATTTTGATTTCATTCAAAGTTCGATGATAAATACGATAAGCATGTTTGAAACTTATTGAGCAATAGTTCGCTATATCTTTCATTGGAATGGTGTAAATTATTCTATCACAAATAATTGTTCTAGCCGGCTCATCGAGTTGTGATATATATTTAAGAAGTTTAATTGCCGTCTCTTTATCTTCGATAACTTTTGAAGGGTTGTGTTCATCTGTTTCAATCATATTGAATTCGCAATCATTAAAATTGATTTTAGAAGAAGACCTAACGGCATCACGACATCTATTGCGAATTACAGTTCCAAGCCAATCCTTAAAATTGCCCAGCCCTTGGTATTTCCATATCTTGTGGAGTATCTCCTGGAACACAGTCTGCTTCATATCTTCGGCATCATCTATATTTTTGAGATAGCTATAACATATATGGAAAACATACCGATGATATCTTCCATACAGCTCTTCAAATGCTTTGATATCTCCGTCTTTATATCTTCGGACCAATTCATCATCAGTAGGTCTTTGGGCCATTTTCAACCTTGTATCAAATAATTTATAATTTTTCTGGTCAATAATTTACTGGTTCTGCGTTTGGTATCATAGAAGCAGTTGCTTCAAAAACATGTGTCGCTGTTTTGACTGGTTTTAATTATAAAGAGATCTAATCCAAAAATCAATCTATTCATAAATATGTATACAAAAAGGAATTACAATCTGCGTCTCAGGAAAGAGTGTTAGGAATGAGTAAAATGCAACATGTATATATGATTGAATCGCTTGTGGACCCTTCGTCACCGAAAGCGAAAGCAATCGCCGGCGGCTGTTCAATCAATGCCATATTTGATAATAATGTCCAGTTTTTGCGTATCTTATCTGAGTTTCCAGCCGGTTCCGTAACAATGACGCTACGGTTTATGTACGAGCCGACTAATAATCTGAAGCAAAACAGGCTCAAAATATTCCTGATCGCCCAAAGTAATGCGAAAGAGCAGGATAATTGTCTTTTACTGCTCCTTGAAAAAGGCCCGTTAATCCAGTTTTATTCCCTACAAAAAGTTGAAAAAATCGGCCCTGTTCCCTGGAATCAGTTTAATGCTTGCTGTGATATCATAAGGAAGCAAACCGTATATGAGCCTACAGTAACCGCCGAGTTTAATTCCATGGCAATGCCTTATTACTATGCAATTGAGCCATTCAATGCCGAAAACTCAAATGATTATATGAAGCTCGATAATCTGCTTGATAGACTGACCGGTCCCGCTGTAATTGATATTTGTGTCGAACCGGTTGATACCAATACTGTCTCAATGAATTTGTCAAAATGCATTAGTCGCTATCAAACTATTAACCGGATATGGGACCATGATGACGGCGATCTTTACCATTATGATCGCGGCAAAGATGGGCAGGACTGGTCAACGGCCCTTAAGCCGTTAAAACAAAAAGAATTCCTGATTGATGAGATCCTGCGAAAACTACGTAAGTTGCATGACACACTAACACAAAAAAATCTAAAATTCAGTATTCGTATTTTTGCTGAAGACAAACCAGCAGCTCGGCTTCTTGGCTCCATTGTTGCTGAATCCGGCTTATGCGAGGGTGTCTATGAGATGCATAATTCCTGTAGAGGAGAATGTATTTTTGATGATCTGGTCCAAAATGCAGACAATATAAAACTGATGACTCCATCAATGTTTGAGATTCCAGAGACTATCAAGGATATCGAACTGTACAAGAATTTATTGGTTCTTTGCAATATGTCAACTATTGACGAGATTGCAGGTGTTTTCAGACTTCCTGTACCTTCAGCACTTCGTTCGCCAAGGTGCATACGCAAAGATACTGATCCGGAAAACGTTCCCTTGGACGAGATGATCATAATCGGGACAAATGAAAATAGGATCAAAATTGGCATATCCCTTAAAAATCTCCTGAAGCATTGCAGTATCTTCGGTCTTCCCGGCGGCGGAAAATCCATACTTTCAACCTCAATAATCAGTCAATTCTGTATGAAAAACATTCCTTTTATATTATTCGAGCCGGGTAAAAGCGAATATCGCCGGCTCAAATGTCTTAAGAAAAGTAAGAATCAGGCTGCCCGTAAACTTGCCAGAAAACTGAAAATATTCACCCTTGGAAGTGACATCTCGCCGATCAGCATCAATCCCCTGCAAATACCCGAAGGAATAACTGTATATGAACATATCGAGAACCTGCTTTGTTGTTTCAAGGCAGCAATGCCGTTGGAAGGCCCCATGATTGGAATATTGGCCGAAGCACTTGAACTTGTTTATCAGGAATATAAAAAAACTGGCATAATTCCAGTAATATCCGATGTGCATTTGGCAGTTAAGAGAGTATTAGCTCCAAAGACTTACAGTTGCGAAGTCAAGTCCAACCTTTATGCCGCATCTGATGTGCGATTAGGTCAACTCAGTAAACGAAGTATCGGGCAGGTTTTTAAAAACAGATATTCCTGTCCCACATTGAAAGAACTTTTGATAAGCTTTTCGGTAATTGAATTAGCAGTACTTCCACCAGAACAGGCATCACTTTTAACACTGTTTATTCTTACAATGATCTGCGAATGCGTTAAATCAACACCCTACAGCGGTGAAGGAGTAAGGTTGGCGATTATTCTGGAAGAAGCGCATAACCTCGTCGGGCCGGATACATCCGCCGCAGTCAGTGATACCAATGCCAATCCCAAGGCATTTGCAGCTGAGCTGATATGCCGTATGCTGGCTGAGTTGCGGTCTCTTGGCATTGCCATTATTATTCTGGATCAGCTGCCGTCAGGGGTAGCTCCGCAAGTTGTAAAAAATACCGCTTCAAAAGTCGTCTTTAGACAGGTTGATAATACTGACAGGAATATCATTGGCGGTGCAATGCTGTTTAATGACGTTGACATGGCACAAATCGCCCGTTTAAGACCGGGGCAGGCGTATTTCCATACGGAAGGCTATTACAGCCCCCAAATCGTTGTTACTCCCCATCTTAAGAAAGAGTGGAATATCCCCGAGCCGCCCGTTGGAGTCCAGATACTGCCTTACTTAAAAGATGATGACTGGTTTGTTGAAGCAGTATCCAACAGGATCATGATACAAGCTCAGAATTTTAAAGAAGGACTTGATAAATATGCAGATTACAGAAAATCAGTTGTTAATCAAGTCAAAGAACTGCAATCCGAATTCCTTAGATTACAGCTTGATCATCCAGGAACCTTAGAAAGATTTTCACAAATAGCAGGCAATGCTCAGGAACTTCGCAAAAAACTACATCGTTCCTTGGCAGCATTTGAAAGCCTGTATTATGAACCTTATATCCTTTCGGAAAAACACAGCAGTCTCGCTGACAGACCTGCAGGCGACTATTTAAACAACCAGATTTTACGATATGAAAAAACATATCAGTTCAATCAAAAATATGTCACGATTCTGGACAATTTAATCACTCTTATAAACCGTACAATGGACAAATAATAAACAGGAGAAATGTCATGGCTAAAACATCTTTTACGCGTAAGCAGATAGAGAGCAATATAGAAACCGATCGCAAGGATACACAAGAAAAGAATACAGATAATGAAAGGAGTGTATTTGATGCAGAAATAGAACGTAAAACACTGAATAGTCTCGAAGGAGGTACTGAAGATGGCTTAGAGGAGGTTATTGAAAACTTAAACCAGGCTCAGGATATCAGTTCGAACGAATTTGAGGAAGGTACAAATCTGCTCCATGTAAAACACGGCGAGATACAGGAGCATAAAGATGAAATTAACGACGGATTGGAAAGGAGTGAAAAAGATGATGAAAATATTGATTCTACGATTGCTGAAATCAATAGTGAATCAGCTAAATCGAGTTTGGAGTCTGCCAGAGAATCGGTTCAACAGGATATGGAGCTTCTCAATGAAAGTATGCAGCAGGAAGAACAGATTGAAGAACAAAGCAATGAAATGAATCAGGAGCAAATGCAAAGACTCAAAACCGCTATCGGAGAAAATTAAAATGGCCATTAACACCCAAAATAAAACTTTCGAACATTTTAAGAATCGTCCTTACAGTCCTGATAATGCCGGCTATTTGATCTCTATCTTAGTGTACGATATATCACGACTTAATTCCATTATTAATCAACTACCTAAAACTGGCCGCAATGGTTTTTCTGATTCTCCGCCGCAATATAATCTTGATTTCGAGAAAAACGAGTTAATAAGAAAATTAGAAGATTACCGAGGTATCCTAATTGAATATCACCAGGCCGCAGATCGATCAATGACAGAGATTCGAAATAATTCTGAGCGAATAAAAAATGATCAAAAACTACTCAAGAGTCGAAAGGTTCAGGACTTATACATTGATTCTCTGGACGGTTTGTATGGCCAATATAATAAGCATAGGGATACGAAGATTCGTATAAATAATATGCTTGATTGTTTGCAAAAAACCATTAACAAAACCGCAGCACCAAAATTGTCTAAAAGAAAACCATACAACCCCTTATTCCTAAAATCTACTGGAAACACGGCTTTTGAAATAGAAGCGAAGCCAATATTCAACTCAATTACAAATAAACGGCTAAAACCAATCAAACAGGCAAAAAAAGAACTGATTCATTCATATACAATATTGCCTAATGTTGACAGGAACAGCTATTCTGAATGCCCTTTTGCTGAAGATCTCTATGCTGAAAAGCAAAAACATCAGCATTATATCGAACTGTACCTTAAAGAGTACAGAAAGCATAAAAAAGAACTTATAGAAAAGATCAATAAGGCTAAAAACACAGCCATTGTTCTTGATAATGATAAAATATCAATCCCTAGCGAAAATTCATACGAAAAATACGAACAGGCTCAGGTCAAACAACTGCAACGTTTAAAAACACTCCAAAATTCACTGGCAGACTTACAACTTCAAATCAATGATCTTGAGATTCTGCTGGGTATAACAAATCAGAAGCAGTGGCCAGAAGGTGACGCGCTGCTAGGCAGCAGCTTTAAAAATTATAATTCAACAATGGTAAATAAACCATCTGTCAAACAAGACGTTATACCAGGAGTTTTAAGCTCTGAAATAAAAAAGGCTGACTCTGCTTTCAAAAAAGAAAGTATGATTAATCCGATCAATAATACAAATTCAATTGTCAGAAAGGCCTAATAAATGGCACTTGCAATCCTTTTAAGGTCAGAACCGGATTCAGGGGTATCATTTATCCATGAATCACAAGATAATGCTGAAATAAATGTTTTGCGTTTTCAGACGGATTATCTTCCCCTCAGTGCTGATATAAACATGGAAAACTTCCTGGTTGCCGTCGGTACCTGTTGTGGTAGTATTGACCTTTTAAGGTTGTCAAATGACGACACAATTACCTGTCACAATCACAAAACTCTTTTTCAGGCAAGTTCAGTTACGGGGCTATGCTTAGCGGGAGACAGTCATCTTGTCAGCTGTAATTCCCAGGGTGAAGTATTTCTCTGGGACATCAATTCAACTAAGAATATGCCACACAAACTTGAACCAATGAATTATCCTGTTAATGCTCTGACCCAAATAGGTGATGGTTTAGTTGCCGGGCTCAGTAGTAGCGGGAAACTCGCCATCTGGGACATCGACAAAAAAAGGATTGTTTGTGATATCGGATGTCCGGATCCGCAGTCGTCTTTAGTGCAATTACACCATTGGTCGGTTGGAAAATGTCTACTGTATCCATCATCTGATGGAACGCTTGTTATTTATAATCTGGAAAATAATACTTTGGCTTCTATTAATGCTCATCGGCATCAGCCTTTCTCCGTTACTGTTAGTCACGATTACATTTATACCATCAGTTTGAAAGAAAGTTGTATGAAAAGATACTCTGATATTCTCAGTGGTGAGTATCAGACCTTTACTGTTCCTGAAAATATTACTTCTATTAATCTATTTGATGACAGCAAGGAGCAGTTTGTCGGTATCGATTCTGGAGGAAATGCAGATATTTATTGTGTTGTTGAAAATAGGCTTGAACCGGCAAATCTATTGAAAGAGCGATGCTGCCATACAGTGGTAATACCCCATCCCAATTATCGAAGAGTACTAATTGCTGCTGCAATAAAGGGGGAGATTGAGAACAACATTCTATCGGGACAAACACAAGACCTTGATTATAGATATGACCGGCTAAAAGATCTTGGTTTCCCTGTGACAGCACTTACTCTAAAAATATCTGCCTGCCGGCAAAACGATGATCTTATTGATTATCTTTCCGCACTAAAGGAATTAGTCGGATCTTTGCCTCATAATAAAGGTGATTTCGATGAATATATAATTGAGTATACCAGAGTTTTGCAGGAAACATGGCATCCGCTTGAAGCGATTAATATCTACGAACAAAGAAATATTGACAGCACTGAGATTTTTAAACACTTAAGCAGAGCTGTAGAAATCATATCAAATGATATTTATGTGATTGAAGCTGATATTGAAATTGACAAAATCATCGCGTCAGCATCTTTCATGGGTAAAATATTCGAGGGATTATGGTGTATTGACCAAAAACCTTCTTTGTCTTTTAAAAATATTACTGCTGCAATGATCGCTGAAAAATATAACCAGATCAGAAAAAGTAATAATACTTATGCATGTTTGTCTGAAGCACAGGTCATTTGTCCTTTCTGGCTAACCAAAGATCGCATTGATAACACTGAGTTGGTTATTTTCTCAAAATCACAAGATACACCCCGTGCGGAGTTGATCTATGGCATAAAGATAGATCAATACCACAGCGGTTCATTTTTGACTCCTGTCATGCTTTTCAGTGCCGGAGTATCGAACAACGAAACCGATTTTTTAGCTCATAATAAAAATATCGAAAGCATTTATCGAAGTATAATGGCTGACACCCCAGATTGCCGATGGCCGGACATGTTGTTTAAAACCGTCAGAAACGCTATTCAGCAGGCCAATACGTCTGCTGGCAACATGTTTCCCATTTAGATCAAATGCAAGATATCGCTAATATGAATGCGACATTTACCAGAATCTTTCCCTGAACAGGCAGAGATTGAAATATCTTCATTCTACTCTGCTTTCAATGTTCAATCGTAGTTTTGCGGCTTCTATGATGTCTAAATATTCAGGATATCCAAGATTACTGAATAAATAATTATAAAAAATGCTTTTTTCAGGTCAAAGTTGCACATTATTTCCGTTTGGTATTACAGATACAGCAAAACAACAAAATATAGCTTATGAAAGGATAAAAGATGGTCACAACTAAGCATGATGAAATAAGTTATCTCTCACTGATTGGCAAAATGAGAGGTCCGCTAACAGAAAAAGAGATTCTTACAGGCGTTGATTCAATTATTGATGGAAACAGCGACAGTGATATTTATATCTCTCGCTCATTTGCAAGAAGGGTATTGCTGCATCTGTCAAAGAATTATCACATAGATTTCAGTTCAGCAGCAGAACTCATCTTAGCAATTACAGGCCCATTCGGTGTAGGTAAATCCGTGATGGTCATGGAAACATGTCGAAGACTAGGGATTAAAGTTCATCGTGTTAGCGTAACAGAGCTTTCTTCTGAATGGGAAGGCCAGCCGGCTAAAGCAGTAGCGCAAAAATACTACCAGGCTTCAAAAACACAGATCGAAGAAAAAATTCCGTGCTGTCTAGTAATTGATGATGTTGACTTGGCTATCGGTAATTTTTCCGAATTCAGCTCAGGCACCAAGAATACCCAACATCTCATTAATGTGATAATGGAAATTGCAGACAATCCTACGTTGGTTTGTGGTCATAAAACAGCACGAGTCCCGATTATTATGACAGCAAACGATCTTTCAAAAGTATACGGCGCCATCACACGCCCAAGAAGAATGAGAGCATGGACTTATCAGCCATCAAGTAAAGAAGTCTTCGATATTGGCTGTCGAATCATTGGTGATATTTTAACGAATGAACAGTTGAGTTCACTTCAAATTTTGTCAGTAAATTGGAAACCAGCCCATTTTAGTCAGTTAAAATCAATTTTCCAGGAAATGATGCTTGAGTCTCAGTGTTCAAGCGTAAATGCCAAAGAGTATGTTCATGCCGCCTTCCAAAAAAATCCTGCGGTCAGGCTTGTCGGGCTAGAGATGACGGAGGATATTCTTTTTGTTGCGATTGACGAAGTTGAAAGAGGCAGAATAGCGACGAAGAAGAGTTATGTCTAATGTTAACAGCAGATAAAATGCTTTAACAATTACTACAGGAGATTTGTGATGCAAACAAGAACAGCAATCGATATCAAAAGCAAACTGATGGTTTTTGAGCTTTTAGCTTTTACCGAGAAAACTGTCAAAAGCCAGCGGCTTCGGGAAATTATCGAATATTGTATCCCAAGAAAGCTATTAAGGTCAATCATTCTCAAAGGGTGGCGTCGAAATGAGATCCATACTCGGATGGAGATCACGATTGACTACGAAAAGGATGACACGACATGTTTTACCATAAACTCAGACTTAGGCACCCAGGTCATGTCATGGAGTCCCGAAGGGACAAAGCAGGATCCATGCCCTTTATGGGCTAAAACCATTGACTGGTTTACTAAATTATGCAAGGACAACAATCTTTACCTGAGTTGGTTCCCATATTTCAATGGTCCGAGCAGTGATTTATATAAAAAGTTCGGCTATTCGTTTAGTTCCAGTGGAGGTGGTTCTACGGTTATTGATAAAACACGCAGTTCGACGACTCGCACGGCAGTTAATTCTAACGCCTCTTCGTTGCAAATGAGAACTCAGATTTCGGATGAAATGATCTCGAATCAAAATTACGCAAAGGAATAAAAAATGATCCGAACAAGCATAAAAAACAAACTCATCGTTCATCAGCTTAATTATGTTGTTGAAAAAACTGTTCAAAATGATCTTCTGAAAGAAATCATCGAATACTGCATTCCAGAAAGAACGCTGGAACACATCTGGATCATGGGCAGCATCAATGGAGAAATCCATGCCAAAATGGAGTTGTCTATCAGTTATGATAGCGGCGCTGCTGCTTTCAATATCAAAGGTAATATCAAGGACCAGATGTTTACATCTGATCCGAACAATGACTGGCTCAATAACAAAACAGATGAGGAAAAAGCTAACTGTCCGGTTTGGGCACAGGCCATCGACTGGTTTTCTGAACTGTGTAAACAGGAAAACTTACCCATTAAATGGTGTGTGAAGTTTTGCGAAAGGAGCGAAGAAATGTTTGGGAAATTCGGCCTTTGCCCATTAACCGATAAGGATAGAACAAGCGAGTCGAATGCATCGGATCTGCCTAATTCGGTTATTTCAAATCTTAACATGCACCTGAGTTTTTCCAGTGAAAAGTTTGGAGCCCTGAATTAATGAAAGATTTATTTCTACAGGAATTTACCGATACCCTCGACGGAATCATCGAATACTTTCCGCATCAACCCCAATGGCAGAACTTGAAGCAGAACTTTATTCGAGAGTATTCAGCATATAGGAACATCTATAAATCCTCAGACACCGCCAACAAATGCCGATGCTGCGGCATAAGAGAGTCTGTCGATGAAGATGTATTTTGCCGTGAATGCCTTGTGTTCTTCAGCAGACGTAGCAGTGATATTGTCATAGGAAAATGTGATTGCGGGCATCTGCCGCAAGGACCGGACATATTCTTATTTAATCCCTATGGAAGACTGAATAGCCTCTGCAGTATCAAATGTGTCAAAGAATATTATCAAAACCTCTTTGGGCCACTTCTGAGGATGCTTAAATGAACCATAAAATAAACAGGCTTTATCTCATAAAACCGTATTGTGACAAATCCAGTCAACAGCTCATTGATCATTTGATACGGACTCATAAAAACATTACTAAAACAGCTAAGATTACTGCGGCAATAAAAGATAATATTAAAAATGACAGACAATTGTTATATAAGCTGAGAAGAATAACAGCCCGCTTTGATATGATCTCAAAGCAGCTTGACGCTCGGGTCAACGCGGCAATCAAATCACAAAATAGATGCCTTAATACGGCCAACAGAGTTCTGAATAAACACTTCATTTCACAAGTTTTAGGTGTTTTTGCGGGCAGCATAACAGAATTTAAGGCCGATATTGTTCAGTTGAAAAAAACATTCCAGGCAAAATCGAAAGATAGCAATCATGCTTAATAGCTTTGACAATGATTTAATTTCATGCTGCTCACTGGGTAACCAAGGAGATTGTTTCTCGCAATTACCTGCAAGGCAGCGTATCAGAACACGATTTGACAGTCAAACCGAGCTGGATGATGGACGCTATATCATTGAACATAAGATCGCCGATGGCGGATCTGCAGAAGTTTATGCTGCATTGGATACTCACAAGAAACGCCGCGTAGCATTAAAAGTATTTGGTGATAAAGAACTTCGGGGACAGGATAACTGGAACATCTGTAAAATGGAAACAAGACTTCACGATAGAATCAGAACAACCTGTTCTGTCAAAGCCCATGATTTTCATATCTGCAAACATGGGGGCGGTGAGATTTTTATTCTGTCTATGGAATATCTGGAAGGAATTACGTTTAGAAAGTGGCTTAAAAACAGCGAAAATAATCTTGATATTCGTCGGAATGAAGGTTTAGCCTGGTTTCATAAGATGTGTCAGTGTGTAAGGGACATCCATGATTCGGCATTTTTGCATCTTGACGTTAAACCCGAAAACTTTTTAATCACAGAAAACGATTTTAAGGTAATCGATTTTGGTACAGCAGCTTTTATGTGTGCGGTCAACGAAGATTCTGAAAAATGCTGCCAGCAGATACCCGCAACACCTGTCTATATGGCACCCGAACTTTTTACCGTATCATATACCGATGATCTGACGCCGGCGGCAGATATATATTCACTTGGTATCATTCTATACGAAATTTTACATCCGGATTGCCGACTTCCTTTTGTCGGTAACTCTGAAAGACTGAGAATCCTTCACACAAGTCCTGGGATAGGCCCGGAGCATCTCACTAAAATAGAAGAAAAATACAGGCCTTTGCTCAGGAAGTGTCTCCATAGGGACCCTTTACAGCGTTTTCAAAATGCAGCCGACTTGATTGACAGCTTAGATGGTACTGTTTCAGAAATATCTAATACTGAACAAAATCTAAGTATCTGCGATCTTGTTAAGCATTTTAGAGAGCTCGATAAAAGGTCTTTAGAATGCCGTTGTAAACCGGACGATGGCAGCGGTGATCGGTCTTTTATGAAATTCTTCGCTAATGCCGTAAATGCCATGAGCAAGCTTGAATGGGATAAGGCTGTTAATCTTTTGCGTCTGACACATCAAGTTAATCCGAATGACAGCGTCATCGCAAATACCATCGGCCTGATGGAGGAATTCTTAGCTTCCGTTCAAACCCAAAAACTTGCTATAGAAAATCATATTATCGCTAACGATTTTGAAGCTGCATTAAATAGTGCAAAACAGCTCGAAAGTTTCATCAGTCAATTGTCAGAACTTAGGAAAAAAGGAAATATATCATGAGCGTTAATACTTATATAGAAAATATCAGATATGGAACCAATTATCATAATACACCCCTTATGGATCTTGTCAAGCTTATAAGCGAAGAGTCTGATAGAGCTGCATTATGTGAATTTCATGATCACCGCAGACTTTTCTGTTTTGACACACACCAATCACTTTTGCTGGCAGAATTTGTCGATATACTTTGCAACAGTCGCTGGGCCCTCGCATTAGCGGGACACAATTATAATCTGATTGAGAAAAGCTACGATAATCTGATTGACCGTTTTTCTAACATACCAAGTGATGATCATCCCAATGGGCCTGATTGTCGTTATTACTTCGATGCTTTTTTAGCTTCTGCCCATAAATCCTTCCGGCAGAATGGTATAAAGAGTTCACTTGAGAAAGAGCTGCTGGGAGCAAAGACCTTACAGCATATGGTCATCCATCACTTCAAGTATTGCCTGAGAGAAAGCGCCCGTGACCTCAATCCTCTTAGAACCCGATACCAGTGGGAAACCAATGGTGGTACGATCATCGTATGGATGCCGGTATTACTATCCGGCAGTGCCCGCAAGACCTGGCTTCAAGAACATATCCATGATCCTGATCCTGCAAATCCGGCGGAAAAGTATCGTATCCAGCAGATTATTGACAATGAACTTGGTTTTCCGGCAATTGAGGACTTTGAATGTTGCCGGGATACTCTCATTCAACAGATTAGTCATTCATTACCTAATCAGGAGGAAATAGATGTTAAAGGACTGGCATCTGCTGTAGCAGATGAAAAGATCGAAAATATCGACTGTATGCGTCCTGCGATCAAATCCCTTGGGAAACAAAAACTCGGGGATCTGATACGCTGTATTTTTCAGGACATCTCGTATGACAACTATGAAGAAAAGAACATTTCGCACAAATTTGGGGTCAGCCCGTCTACCTTAAGCCGTTTCGCGGGCAGTCGATGGCATATTTCCGCCTTTGAGCGTTGTCCGGATCTTTGGAGCAACCTTGCCAGAGTACTGGCGAATAATACAGCTTTTACCGAGGCAGCCAGGCGCTATGGAATCTGGGATAAGGTGTTAAAAACCATCGAAATTAAGGGCTAACTTTAAATCAGGGAGATTTTAAAAATGAACTACGATCTATATTTCATACCCATTATCGAAAAGGCTCTTGAAGACAAATTAAATAAAAAACAGGCTCTTGAAGCGGCCTTTGAAGAAATTGTACTATTTGGCAGGCAGAGCAATTACAAAATCGGTTATCAGCAGTTCTGTTTATTTATGAACGATATCAACTTTTTAAAACATCATTTTTCATCCCAGATGCTGGAAAGAAAAATAACCGAAAACTTTGCCAGACCCCATCATCTGAGTATCAGCATTGAAAGAAATGAAACAGTGTTGGAAATGTTTATATTCACTTTTTCCGGGGGTACCCAAACGCTCCGGAAGATTATCCCCGGAAACTATCGTCTTATCCTTGATACTGGTCTTTGTCTATGGTCAGACACCTTGACAGAAGCTGATCTTATATTCAGTAAAGGTGCAGGTGGTGACACACTTAAAATGGCTGCTGATTCTGACCGACAAAGCCCTGAACCCGTGAGATTAGAATCGATATTTAGCAATTCGATCATGCTGGCTTTATATGCAGGCTTTGAAAACGGTACGATAGAAATAACGGTTGATAATATAAGGATATGATGATGACCAATAGCACTGAATATAAGATAGGTAAGGCTGCGGCCGCTGTTGTTTTGAAATCTGCCAAGGATGAAAAAGCAGCAATAACATGGATAACAGCTAGACGCATACGTAAACAGACCAAGAAGCGATTGTCTTTTTCTGGCAGTGTTGTATTCGATAAAAAAACGGCTAAGCATATCGAAAAAGACATTCTGCCCATAGTAGATGAAATAACTGAATTACTTGACCTGAATCCATACCGTAAAGCCTATGATATCTCCATGGTCAATCCCTCGCTTGCTTCGGTAATGAACAAGAGATTGGAAATCACTGGTTTTTCGGCGGATGTGCCTGTCTTTCTGGCATTGCTTTCGGCGGCCCTGAATATCCCAATGGCACAGAATTTTGTTGCAACAGGCCATATCGCTTCGGAAGATGGTGATGTCAGACCGGTAGACAGCCTTAATTCTAAAATTGACGCTGCCAAAATGACAAAAGGAATTGAAAGATTCATTTTGCCCGCGATTGATGCGGATATTTCAAGAAAGAACTGGCAGCAGCAGGAACTCCAGCAGCAGGCCGATATCATACCTTATGCCAGGAATTTCTTCGATATGGTGCAGGTAAGTCATCTTTATCAGGCGCTGCCTGTTGTATTCAGCGAAAGGGATATCATTATTGCTTCTCTGGAAAACAGCTATTTCGATCTCTCTGTCAAATTGAAAGACGAAAAAAAAGGGAATTTCAACCGGATACTGCGGAATCTAACAGAAAAAGTGGAACAGCATTTCTGGGAGATTCTTGGCAGCGACGCAAATGCCGGAGATATCGATAATGTAAGAAAAATGCTCTTGGCTCGGATTGAATACCAGATAAGAATAAAACAATATCCCAAAAGGTTCGGCAGAAAACTGCTGCAGATAATTCTTGCTGTTCCCGGGACAATCAGGAGAATCCGGCTTAACGGTGAGCTTATCGATATTCAGCTGTATTTTCAACTCTGTCAGTTTGCAGATAAAGATGATCTCACCGAAGACAGCCGGTATTTAAGGGACGTTCTTGAAGGCAGAACCGGACAGTTGGATAGCCGAGAATTCATAAATAATAGTGAAATTGAAAAGAGAAACCCTGGTATTAATGATCTTGAGACGATCTTCTTTCAAATCAGCGAAGACCAGTTGTCGAAAATAATATCTCAACCTATCGATGAAGCCAAAGCGAATTACATTCTGGATAAGATCACAGTGGAGTCGGCGGAGCAATTTTTTGAACGGATCACTTCATTTTACATTCATCTGATCAGTCACACCGCCATGGCACCTGCAGGAATCGACCGTCAGGCCCTTGAATCTTCGGCACTCCAGTTGCTCCAGAGAGCCTTTTCAAACAACGGTGGGCAGGAGGCAGCACTTTATGAAGCCATAAACGGGTATTCCGGCGGAATGAACTTCATCCTCAATCAATTGACCGAACAGTTCAAATTCGAACAGAGAACCGGACATGTCAACAGTGTTCTTTCCAGGATCATCGATCAGACAAATATCGAAGAGCGGATTGAATTTACAAGGAAACTTTTAGAATATCTCCGACAGTGGCTTCCATCTGAGATCAGGAACAGACCCGCATCTACCCTGATTGATCGTTATCAGGAAATCATCAAAGCTTATGTCAGTTCACTTGACAGGCTCAAACAAACATTTAGACGTTTTTGAAAGGAGTATTTACCATGACTGTAATTAACAATCTGATCGAAGAACTGGATGAAGGGGTTATCGCCCGCAGGGTGGGTATGCTGCATGATAATGCCAGGATTCAATATCGGCTCCAAACGAATACGGTTGCCGACTATAATAGTTTCATTGATGTGATCACAGACTATTACAACCATCATTTTCAGCAGGTGCATCGCTGCGGACCACTGAGCCGCACCGATGCCGAAGGCAAAGCGACAGCGTATGTCAATCAGGCTTACCGGCAGTATCACGGCGATGTTACAGCCGCCTTTAAAGAATCCAGGGACAGTGTCAATGGAGGCCTTCGCAGGGTGCTCGATGCCATCGCAGATGCTATCAAGGGCGAACATATCGAACATTATATCGAAAGTGTCTTTCGCAGGTATATTGACCCGGTTGACCCCGACGATAGAACGGAGATTATCCGGCAGTTTATGGCCGAACATGGTGCTCAGTTCAGGTCTGTACTGCATGTTGACAGACCTGAATTATACGCAAGAGATTATAAAATGGTGATAAGAACTTATGTGGATGTACTCCGGCAGGGATCGTCTTCATACCGCCGTATCTAAAACCATCGATACTATAATCCATCTTTGCGAAAATGCTCCCTACAACGAGGAGCATCAGCAGATCGTGGATGAATTTATTGGAGATTATGAAATGTCGACAAAACTTGAAAGACTGCTGGCTTCTATTGCCCCTGAAATTACCTTAAAACTGACTTATGATCGCGCCAATGAAGCGATGAATAGTTTTCCCTTTCACGAGGTTTTGATCAATACCTTCGATAAGTTTCGCTATTTTCTGATCTGCCTGCATCGTCATACTGAGGCACAAATACTGCATATTGATTCGATGCCGCAAGATACAGTGGATTTCCACTGGAGCCGATGTTATTCCATCCTTAAACAAATATATGGAACTAATGGTGAAAAAGCCGCATTCGATATGATCCGAACCAATAAAGATGGCGGCCTGCGAGAGGTTGTCAATAAATTCGCACAAACGGTCGCTATCAATTACGCCATGAATGAGATAGGGGCAAAAATAACCTTTTATATAAACAGCCTCTCGGCAACTGAAAGACTGGCAGCGGGTGCTGAATATATCGAAAAATATGGACATCTTTTACCGGAAGAAATGACCGAAGCCTCGGCAGCAAGGATACATGATAATTTTGCCAGCATCTTAGAAAAACATGTCTTGATGATGTACGCACTGACAAAAGCAGAAAGCAAATTCTGATTTTTTTATCAGATTCATACTATGTCGATTGAAGATGCACAATTAAAACAGGCGGCCCCATCCATGTTTTCAGGTAAGCTGGAGGCCAAAATATTCCATGAGCAGCACAAAGGCTGCTGCAAGGAGATCCACTCCCGCCCCGTAAAACCTGAGCCAGCCTATGAACCGGATTTTGAAGTTGCAGCAAAGGGCGATCCTTCCCCAAAACCATCCCATGTTTGGGATGATGCTTCTCTGGATTTCGGAGATATTGTCAGATTGAAAATCTGGGTAAGCCCTGTGCAGAAGTGCGACTGGAACAGGGCCGAGCTTATGGTCAAACAGTTCTCTTTCCTCAAGCACCGAGCTGCGATGGAGGTTGTCGGAAACTGTAAAAAAATTGCTGTTCAGTTTATGTGTCATAAAGATGATGTGGCTGTTATTAAAACCGCTTTCAAAGGCCAGTTCGAACAGTGTCATCTTGCCCACGCCAGCAAGGAAGTACTGACAGCGGTTTCCCCTGAATTATGGGAAGATATGGTTTTCTGGGATTTTTATCCACCGCCTCCGTATTCGAATCTTTTTACAAGTTACGATGAACTCCAGCGGTCGCCCTATACTACGCTGTTCAACGCACTTGCAGATTTACCCAAGACCGTCGTTGGATTTTATCAGATCGTATTTGAACCGGTCGATATCCGGCATAACTGGCATATGAATGTCAAGCAGTTGCTGGATATTTTATATAAAATTAAATCGCACAATTCCACCCCCGATGTTCCAAGATATCTGGAACAGCCGCCTTCGTCCAGCCTGAGCCTTGTCTCTAATAAACTTGAAATCAAATGTCACAACGACAAGCCCTTTTTTGCCGCTTCTGTACGATTTGGAGTATTGAATCCTAAAAAACACAGTTACGAACATATCCTCAAGGTTTCTGAAATGGCCAGCCTGTTTCTGCATGGTTGCAACCTGATGAGAAAGCTGACAGATACGGACTATCGCAAAATTATCCCGCAAAAGGATTTCAGAAAAATGTTCCTATCCGGAACTCTTTATCGACCCGGCTTTATTCTTAACTCCAAGGAACTAACGGGGTTTATCCATGTCCCGTCACCTGATATATCCGAACATATCAGTCATATCTTAAAGCCCCTTGAAACACTGCCGCCCGATGACAAGCCTGCCAAAGGCAAAGGTGTAAAACTTGGATATTGCGATTATGCCGATGTCAAGATGCCTGTTTACATACCCAGCATAGAACGATTCAAACATACCCATATTTTAGGAACAACAGGAACCGGAAAAAGCCATTTATTGCTGCAAATGATTCAGGCTGACATCATTGCCGGCCACGGTGTTGCAGTCATAGATCCTCACGGCCAGCTTCTGGGGGATCTTTTGGAACTGATACCATCTGAATATGCTGACAAAGTAATCTATTTAAATCCCGGAGATTCCGAATACATACCTGTCTGGAATCCATTCAACTGCGGCAATATTGATAAAGATCGAATTGCTTTAGATATTACAGATTCATTCAAAAGTTTTGGAGATGGATTTGGTCGAAGGCTGGAGCATATACTAAGGCAGGCTATACTTGGTGTATTGCATCTGCCGGGCGGAAGTTTCTTTGATGTCAACAATCTTCTAAGAAAGAAAAGCCCCGAAAGTGATCAGCTTATTAAACAAATAACAAACTGTACAGACGATCCTTCGATCAAGCACTTTTGGAACTATGATTTTGCCAATTACGGCAGTAATGACATTCAACCTGTACATCACAAGTTAAGTGCCATTATGGCCGAGTTTACTGTTCGACTCATGCTGTCACAAAGATATTCCTCATTTGAGCTGGTTGATATTATGAACTCAGGCAAAATACTTCTTGTCGATCTCTCATGCGTAGGAACGGAGGTTAAAAAAGTACTCGGTTGTTTGATGCTCTCCCTGCTGTGTTCGACAGCCATGAATCGTGATCCCAAGAAACAATACCGTTCCTGCCTGCCTTTTCACATCCATTGTGATGAAGCTCATATGTTTGTTACAGATGCGTTGGAAGACATTATAGCACAGGTCAGAAAGGCCAAAGTATCGCTCACTCTGGCGCATCAATTTATGAAGCAGTTTGACAGTACCAAAGTTGGCGCCTTGACCAGTGTGGGGTCGAGACTTATCTTTGCAGTTAATGAGGGAGATGCCGCTCAACTCAAAAAAGCCATGCTTGGAAAAGTTCAGGCGGATGACCTCATCAATCTCGGTCTTGGCCAGGTTATTGCCAGGGTCAATAATAAGGTTGTGCGTTTCAACACAGAAAGCAAAATAATTAAATCTGGTATTGACAGCAATGCCATTATCGAAAACTCTCGCAGACATTACTATGTCCCCATAAAGGACGCAAAAAAGGAAGTTTTCTCAAGGAACGGCTACGAAAGATTACCACAGGGTTTTGATTTATCCAATCTACAGTTGAAAAAGTACGATGAATTTTGACATACATAATATTCAAAAAGCCCAGCAGACACTTGCTGCAATCAAATATCTCATGAGTGTCTATATCGATAGTAATATCTTTGGGGCTTTGGATGCGATTGCGAATGAATTTTTAAAGAAGGAAGAAGTTGAGTATTCCCATATACTGTTTCATAATACTATTGCCGAATACATACAAATTGCCTCGGAGAGAACAGGGCTTTACGGCAGTAAACTCACGCTCGAAGCAGCACATCGCGAGGCCATATTTCTGATAATACATTTTTACCGAGGTCTACACGGCGAAGGCATGGATGGTGCCCTGAATGATGCGATTAATACCGCCTACAACCCGATGGCACTGGTAATTGCCAACCTCAACAAAGCTCTCAAAGATTATGCCTGCAGTAAACATATTCAGGCAGTCAAGTACCATTACATTGATTCAATTAGTTGGCAGATGCGGTATATAATGACACAATTACTGCTGTCAGCGGGCGATCTTTATCTCGAACCACCTATGGATACCTGGTCAATCGAGCGGCTTTCGGGGTGTCTGTTTGAGTTGATTCAAAACAGCATGAAAAACTCTTGATTTTTTCCTCATTTGAAATTTTCCTTTCTGTATCTCCGCTGAGTCAATGAATAATCGTTATTTTTCGTTCGGAATATATAAATGGATTGTAATCCTTCCGATACGCCAAAGACAGAACTCCAAATCGAGGTACTACTGGAATCACATGAAAGTTGTCCGATCAAAGGCCATATTCTGGTAGTAACCGATAAAAAGCAGGTTCTGCTCAAACACAGCAAAGAACTTTTATGCAGTGATGTAGTCATTGCCAAACTCAACAACAAACACATTCACACCGGCCTTACAGCCAAACAATGGAACAACTTTTCTCAGACAATTAATAACGTTATAAAAAAAACAATACCCGCCTTCCTGATCCTACTCTTTTTCAATAATTCATAAAAGCTGAAATCCTTTAGTTCCTTCTGTCGCAATAACTGCGGACAAGGAAATTTAAGGAATTTTAAAATGAATAAACAGGCAGACTCCCAGGATGAAAAGACAGAATTGTTTATGGGCCTGTTTGCCGGCTTGAAAAATGTTTACGGCAGCTACGACATTAAAACAGGCAAGGCATATCAGGTTAAGGCAATGGTTGATAAAAAAACCATTATCAGTCACTTGTGGGGTTCACAGCCTTATGGAGTTTATTTGTTGGTCGGAGACAAGATCCGAGCCATCGCTGTCGATTTCGACACCAATGATCTGATACCGGTTGTTCGATTCACTGCCAAGTCCGGACAGTTAGGAATTCCTGTGTACATCGAAAGGAGCAAGTCAAAAGGATACCATATATGGATATTTTTTGAACACCCTGTGGCTGCCTCCAAAGCAAGAGCTGTTGTTCATTACATTTTAAATAAAATCGGATACAGTGCTACTGAGGTGTTCCCGAAAAGGGATCGGCTTGATGAAAAAGTCTCCTATGGGAATTTTATCAATACCCCTCTCTTTTGTCTTTCTGCAAAACACCAGAGAACTGTATTTGTTGATCCTGAAAACAACTATCTCCCCTTTGAGGATCAATGGCAGCTACTTTATAATATTGAGAAGAGTTCAGAAGACAGGCTTGATTGCCTGATCAAAAAACTCAATCTTATCACCTCTGCGCATGTCAATTCTACTAGAACTCAAAGCAGAAACAGACATGAGAATTACTCCCTTCCGCCGTGTAAACAAAAAATGCTTGACCAAGGGGTTACCCAATACCAGCGTCTATCTTGTTTTCGTATTGCGATATGCCTTAGACGCACTGGTGTTTCCTTTGATTCTGCAATAAGTATGCTCAAAGCATGGGCGACAAGAAACAGGCCCCAGAATGGAAAAAGGATTATTACGGAAAAAGAAATTATTGCCCAAACACGAAGCGCCTATACAGGCAGATATCGTAGCGTTGGCTGTGAATGTCCATCCGTTATACCTTTCTGTGATCCAAACTGCCCAATCAGAAACACAAGATAATTGATTAAAAAGGAACAGAATATGGAACTGTCAAAATTGCAAAAGACTCTGCTTCAGCAGCGGTATCTGCTAAAAGACGAGAACAAAAATGTTATCGAAAATAGTGATCAGATGTTCAGACGTGTAGCTAATGCCATTGTACAGGCAGAAAAGAATTATAAATGTCCTTACGAGACAATCCGTGCAATAGCAGAGGACTTTTATCAAATCATGGCCAAGGGCTTATTTCTGCCCAACAGTCCTACGTTAATGAATGCCGGACGAAAAAACGGTATGCTCAGTGCCTGTTTTGTCCTGCCGGTCCTCGACAGCATCGAAGGAATCTTTGACGCTGTTAAAGCCACCGCGCTGATTCAGCGGGCCGGCGGCGGAACAGGGTTTGCCTTTGATACGCTTCGGCCAACTGGTGACATGGTAGCATCCAGTGGTGGAAAAACATCAGGGCCGATTAGTTTCTGGAAGGTCTTTGCTGAAACCACCAATGCTATTCAGCAAGGAGCCCATCGCCGCGGAGCAAACATGGCGATGATGTCTATTTATCACCCGGATATCCTTAAATTCATAAACGCAAAAAACGACCTGGCAAAATTCTCCAACTTCAACATCTCGGTCAAGATTGATGACAAATTTATGGAAACACTGCTGGATTACCCAGATGTCCCCCACAGAGTCATGAATCCAAGGACGGAAAAGTTTTACTTTCTGCCCAGGACCATCGATATTGACAATTATATTATTGACGATCTTCTGCCAACAGGGAAAATCGATATTCCCTGCTACACTACTTCTGAAATCTGGGAAATGATTGTTAAAAATGCACATGCTACAGGAGAACCTGGAATCTGTTATATTGATCGTATCAACGAAAACAATCCTACTCCCAATATGGGTAGAATCGAAGCCTGCAATCCCTGTGGGGAACAACCGCTTCTGGATTTTGAAAGCTGTAACCTCGGCTCCATCGATGTCAGTAAATTCGTCAGTGAAAAAGAGATTGACTGGGAATTGCTTGAAAAAACCGTTAGCACTGCTGTCAGGTTTCTGGACGATGTAATTGATGTCAGTCATTACCCTATTCGGGATATTCAGTCTGTCACTCTTTCTAATCGTAAGATCGGCTTAGGAATCATGGGATTTGCAGATGCACTTATTCAGCTTGGCATCCGATATGACAGCCCAAAAGCACTGGATACTGCAGTTATTTTAGGTGAATTTATTCAGACAACAGCTCATCAGGCCAGTGAAAAACTCGCCTGGGAAAAAGGGCGGTTTATTAATTACAATTGCAGTATCTGGGACAAAAAGCACGCCCGTCCTATGAGAAATGCAGCCTGTACGACCATCGCTCCAACCGGCAGTATCAGCATTTTGACCGGCTGCAGCAGCGGCATCGAACCAGTATTTAAATTCGCCTACCAAAGATCCGCCTTAGACGGCCAGAAATTCATTGAACTGCATCCCCTGATCGAAAGACTTAGCACAACAGGCGGCTGGATGGACGACTCAGTGAGAGAGAAACTCTTACAGGGTGTTTCACCCGAAGACATCGAAGAAATCCCCAAAGAACTTTCATCTGTAATGGTCACAGCTCACCAAGTTCCGCCGCAGTGGCATGTCAAGATCCAGGCAGCTTTCCAGGCACACGTCGACAACGCTGTCTCAAAAACAGTCAACCTTCCTGCCGATGCCAAAACTTTAGATGTAGATGAGGTATACAAGCTGGCCTTTAAACTTGGATGCAAAGGAATCACGGTGTATCGGGATAATGCCCGCGATAATCAGGTCTTTAAGGCGGTTGAAAACAATACCACTGATAATCAACCGCATAGCTTAAAACCCCGACAGCAAATCACCACAGGCAAGACTATCAAATACCGTATCGGTTGCGGAACCTTATTTGTCACTGTCAACAAGGACGAAAATGGCCTGTGTGAGGTATTTGCAAACCTTGGCAAAGCCGGCGGATGTCCCTCACAATCTGAAGCAACCTGCAGAGCGATATCTGCCGCCTTGCGGAGTGGTGTTAAACCGGAAATTCTGATCGAGCAACTCAAAAGTATTCGCTGCTTATCAACCATCGCAGGCAGAAAGACTAACAAAGATATAGATGTTTTGTCCTGCCCGGATGCGATAGCAACGGCGCTGCAGCAGGCTTTAGGATACAGTGAACAATCCCCAAAATATTCTTCCAGACCAATGTGTCCGGAATGTGGCTTTACTTTACGAAAAGAGGCTGGCTGCAATGTATGTGATAACTGTGGTTACAGCAAATGTAGTTAATAACAATTTTTTTCAGGAGACAAAATCATGAACAAACCAGAGAAAAGAATCAGGTGTGGAGCAATCTCGGCCAGTATCTGGGTGGATCGTAAAACTGTGGAAGGTAAGACTGTTGAGTATCATTCAATTAGTATTACCAAATCCTATAAGGACGGTGACGAATGGAAGCATACCAACAACTTCAATACCGACGATCTCCCCAAAATTGCCTTAGTGGCAAATGAGGTATACCGATATATCAGATTAATTTCCACAGATTCAAATGAGCAAAATGTCGAACCACAATAAATCTTATACGAATTTAGATGAACTTCAGAATGTACACAATCCCGTTGTGGCAACGGGGGGTTGTTTTGAGTTAATGACAGAATCTGAGGTAATTCTATTTCTAAGAATTCCTGAGGTCAGTAAATCACAAAATCATCACAATGTGATTGAGCATCTAAAAAAGTATCGAGGCCTGCCTAGAATCCATATATGTCATAAGGCATTATACCCCAGAAAAGCGGTTTTAGAATGGTTGGAGAGAGAAACTGATGTCGGAAAATAACTCTTGCGCTTTACCTCAAGAGTTGGTAGAATTTAGCTCATATCGTGTGAGCTGAGCCAACTCCGGAAAGGAGGTATCAATGAAACAGTTGGTTAAGCTCAATAAGCGGCCGCGGCGTAGCGGTCGTCAATTTACGTATGCATTGCGTTACAAAGATGAATATGGGAAACAAAGATGTGAAAGTCTTGGACATGCAAATCTGCGGAAAGCCGAGCAGCAACGTGCTCAAAGAGAAAAAGAGCTTCAAATGGGTTCTTTTTCAAGCTCCATGCGGCTCAGGGATTTTCTGGAAGACAGCTTAGGCAGAACCGGTGATCAGATTAGAGAAAGTACAAGGCGCGAAACTCGATCAGCCATGGAAGATTTTATTGGAACAATCGGGAATATTGATTTTCAAGAGGTTACATTGACCAAGGGCGAATATTATATCCAGACATGTTTGGACCGCGGCAATAGCAAAGGTACGGTTGCCAAGAAATTGAGGCACATAAAAAGAGTGTTTAAGTTGGCAGTCAACCGGAAACAGCTGGTTGAAAATCCGCTGCAGCATATTGCCATGCCTAAAGCAGGTAAAAAGAAAATCAATATTTACTCAGATGACCACTGCCAAAGGATTTTAAGAAGTGCCCGCGAATATACCTCGGAAAAAGATCCTGCAAGATCAATCAACTGGGATTTAATGATCATGGTTGCCTTGGCTGCCGGCATGAGACGGGCTGAATTACTCAACTGCACCTGGGCAGATGTCGACTTTGCTACACAAACAATCGAAGTCAATGCTAAAACGTGTACTAAAGATACCTGGGAATGGCTTATCAAGGATTCGGATCAGCGCACACTTCCTTTAACTGAAGAGATCGTTCAGATGCTTGTAGATCACCAGGCACGGCAGCCAGAAGGCTACCCCTATGTTTTTGTTCCGCCGACAAGATATGATCACATCCAGAAAGTACTTCGACCCAGTGGGAAATGGGCACTTTCGGATTCCCGACTCAAGGTTGTCAATAATTTCAAAAGGGACTTTGACGAAATATTGAGAAGGGCAGGGATCCAAAAGGGAACTTTCCATGATATTCGGCGGACGGCCATCAGTATGTGGTTTGCCAATGGCATGAGTGAGTACGATGTGATGACACTGGCCGGGCATTCCAGTTTTACCACAACGCACCAGTTTTACCTGGCTGTGGCGGATGATTTAATCCATCGGGCAAGGTCTGCAACGGCTCAGGGATTAAGCAAAAAGTTGGGACGTTTTGGGACGCGGCTTGTTCCGGACGAAAAAGAACCACATGATGAAGAATGTAAATCGCTGAATAATAAAGACTTATGAATGGGCAGGGGCGGATTTGAACCGCCGACACACGGATTTTCAGGCCGAATGTGTCGTCGGTAAGTATAAGCCTGACAAGG
>JAFGPS010000157.1 GCA_016936075.1 Sedimentisphaerales bacterium
GGAATAACCGCAAAATTTTAATAGCGGGCAATTATGCTAAAATTGCCGCGCGTCCCAAAAGTCCCTACCAACGCTTTGTTAGGGCGACTTTAAACCTTGCCACCAAACTTTGTGTCAAGGGGGATTTATTCAAATAAGCTTATCTGCTTGACATTACTTAAACGCCATTTCCCTTGACTCGTTCTCTCCGCAATATCTTCTAATACTCCCAAAATCGTCTGCTCTTCAGGAGTGACACCATTTTTTAGCAACGGCATGATATGTAAAATAATCTCATCAAATGTTGGAGTATGCTTTTCTTTTTGCTGACGGCGTAAATATGAGAGCAAGAAATACCGAATTCGTAATCGTACATCAATACATGTCCTGAATGATGTCGATTGCGGAATATGGAATGTCTGTGTTTCAGCATCAAATGTGAAATGACTATTGAGCAGGGGAGTTAAATCACGATATTCTTTGCTTAATGCATCAAGAAACCCTAATTCTAACCCTTTCAAAATTAATTCGTGATGAATCTCTTCTAATGTTGCCCCTTGCTTTCGGGCGATAATCCCTTCAATCGCTTCAATGACAACATTCGCAATGCCCTTTCCGAGATCGAGCTTTAATAAGACTTGGGGGGTTTTGACCTTTCTAAAGTTAATGATTAATTGTCCAGAAAGGACGGTAAATGGATTTTGACGCTTTTTGAATGTCTCCTTGCCATTGGATTGTTTGACTGCGCCCATATATTCAAACCCAACTTGCTCAGCCGTTTCAACAATAAGATGCCAATATGACGGGTCTTTATGAGCAAATACAAAACTCATCCATCGGTCAAATTTTAATGTCCGATACATTTCCTCGATTGATTGTGCCAATAACTGAGAATAGGCTTCTTTGCTTTTTTCTAATTTCCCCCCTTCTATGGCCTCAACATCATAATCTTCAGGCGTTACCGGTAAATCAAGCCATGCATTCCACAGAATAGATAAATCGAGATATTGAATCTTTTTTCCATAAGGCGGATCTGTGTAGATATAATCAACGCTTTCTGTCTCGATGGCATGAAGATCTGTTGCCGACCCTTTGAGAATTTGAATATCGTGAAAATGAGAAGATGGAATAATTGCGGCGAGTTCTTTTTTGGCCGCAAGGACTTTCTTAAAACGAGATTCAAAATACTGCAAAATATCAAGGATTGCCGGTTCTGGAGCTAATCGATACCGATAATATCGGAAAACGCCACTATCTCCGCGCCCTTCAGAACGTCCTTTTGAAGCATGATAGGTAAGATTGATCTTATTTAAGAGCCCCGAAAACATCAGGAGAAAGGTATTACGCAACTCGTTATCTTGGATTTCGACGATCAACGACTTCAAATATGCCAATTGCGCTAACTGTTGAGACGTAAATAACTGCTCAATGGTGTCAACATCTGAATTTGAGGGCAGCTTCACCATTTTAGGATATGGGTATGTGTTGAGAGCCTGTTCAATTTCATGCTCTGCGCGAGGGGCATGTTGTTCAAATTGTTTGATAATCGTTCGGTAGGTCGTGGAAAATTCAGACAGATCGACAGGAGCGATCAAGCTTTGTGTTAAGAATATTGATAATGGATTAATGTCGATGTGTATCGCTTTTCTCCCAAGAACTAATGCTTCTATCGCCGTGATTCCGCTTCCTCCGTAGGGATCGAGCACAAGATCCCCTGGCTTGGAAAAGTTCTTGATATATTCCTGAACAACGTTCCACACTTGTTTCGTAAAATACGGATGTACCCCATAGTGACGTTTCGCTGATTGTTTCTTTAAGTCTGTGATCTCAGTTAGTGGTTTTCGAGTCGCATAATTGAAATTACTGATCTGTTGGGGACGATATTGTTCTGCCGCTTGTTCTACCTTAAACGCCTGCGGGGAAAGAGCATCATAAACTGTCTGCCAGTGTCGATTGATCTCTGAAAGATGCACGTAAAGAAGCGGTTCTTGTCGGTCAATCTGATAGACGCTCAATTCCTTTCCATTGCAAAGTGCAAATAATTTGACCCGAATATCAGGATGAATGGCATAACTATACACTTGCTCCAAGTGCGCTGAATTTTGGACTGACTCCGATGGAGCTTTTGCGTCAAGAACCCAAGCTGGTTTATTGCCAACGGATAATGTATAGTCAGGAATAAGGTTTACAGGCCGTTTTTGTGAGCCAATATGAACAAATGGATGCGAGACTGTTTTGCTCCGGAGAATCATGTTCAAACCAACATCAGCATAGCCTAAAGAGTGGAGCAACGGCACAATAATCACTTCACGAACAGAGTCCTCTTTAAAATCCTGAGATGCAAGACAAGAAAAATCAAACGTATCAAAGTAGTCAATAGCCATATATCGTTTTCCCATCAAAAACGCCTGTTATTGCCAGAAATACACCAACGTTTTGTCTTATGGCACATCATGTGAGTTTTGGCAAGTTATTTTTCAGGCTGGCTTGATGAACTGCTTTTTATACGGATATGAGCGCCCTAACGCTGGCCTTCAGCAGCCAAACCCGCGCCCTGATGACGGGCAACGTCTTTGACTGAGCAACAAAACGTGTGCGAGAGTGCACTGCTGAAACTAAAGAGCGCGGGTTTGGTCTGTTGCAAGGCATTGTTAGGCGATTTCGTTTATCCATAGCAAATTATAGTCACCGTCATTGTGCTTTTTGACTAAAATACTCACGTACATCTTTTTCAAGATTAGGATAATTAAAATTTTTTCGTTCTATTTCTATAATCTCACTCTCGCCAGTAATTTTGTTGACTTTCACTTTACGCTTTTTAGGTAATGTTATTAATTTTGCTTTGACGAAGTCTCCCCATTGCTGCTTTACATTTTTTATATTTGTTTCAAAATTAGCAAAGCCATTTTTTTGGTAATCATCAAAATATAGCTGATTATAGATATATACTAAAGCATATATTTTTTTATCAGTTTTTTGATTCGGATGTTTTTTATCCAAAAGTGCATTGAAGACTTTCAGTCCGACAAAGGTTCGATCTAAGCCAACGCCATCAGTCAGTATTTTGGAAGTAAGGTCATTTTTTTGAAATAACTTCTTCTGTATCCCTTTATTAATCAAACCATTTGCAGAATAGTAAATCCTTAAGAAAAGATTTCTTTCTATTATCAGATTATGATCTATATACTTATTATATAATCCATCAGCATACTCTCCACGTTTTCTTTCATAAAGTAGACCATAGCGATCAAAGATGATATGCTGAAGTTTCTGATGGAGTACATCGTTTGCGAATTTATCGGCATTTATGACAGGTGTCTGTTTATTTGTAGCTGTAGATATTTCATCTATAAATTGTAATTTTTGCTCATCGCTATCATTATCCTTTAATGTAATAACTTTTAATAGGACTTCTTTTTCATTAAATATTTCCTCAGCACGAGCAATATTTTCCTCGTAAATTCTGCTCAATGTGAAGGAGGTTTGTCCTCCGTTTATTATTTGAGGATTCTTGACTGTAAGTTTAGCCCTATTTTTTTGCCCCATCTTTTCTGTAATGTTAGTCTCCTCAGATAACATTGTTATGCCATTGTTATATAAAGCGAATTCATTCGTTTCTTTTTGTAAGATTGTTTCTTTAATGGCCTTATGTATACTTTGACCATCCAATTCTAAATAGCTTCTCGGATTGTACTTAAGAATAGAATTCTTGTATTTATTCATTATTCTGGCGATCTCTATTGTTGGTACAAATAGTACAGTTATTTCACACTCACTAATCTTGGTCTTTACACTATAGCTTATTTTGCTGCCGGCATTTTTATTAGATAAATCAATATTGATATTTAAATCACTCGCATTAAAATATGTACCTGTTATTACCGGGAAAACAAGTTTTTCATAACATTTTTCATAATTGAATATCTCAACTGCATAACCATCAGTGAGTCTTCGTAAGAAAGCTTGTTGAATCTTTTTTAAATTTGCAATAATTATTACTTTGTAAGAATATCGAGTAATATCATCAATGTTAGATATTTCCCTTTGTAGTTGCTTTATTTTCCCAGAATATTCATTTCCTGCTTCGTCATGTAATTCACCATCAAGAACACGGTTAATATCCATAGCTAAAATTTCTTCAAGTTCAATTTCTTTAGTTTCAAAATTCTTAGAATTTGTTCTAAATTTCGACTGTATTAAATATATAGTTTTGTTTTCAGAGTTTATATAATACCCGTCAATACCGCCATCATAACTCCCGTCTGTTATATAATGCTCACGCTCATCAAAATCAAGAAGACCAAACGAAACCTTTAAAAATAGGTGAATATATGCTCGTGAACGCGCATAATCGATTAATTCACTATTGACTTGGTCTGGCATGTACTTTTTTAAATATTTTGTTGTAGCTTCAGTTCTAATTTGATCTAAAATTTTTATCAATATTTCGTATTTCATACTTCCTTCCTTCTCAATAATTCAAATGCGTATACACAACTTGCTTTATTCCGCCTAACGCCTGGGTTGTGCAGCCGCACACGCGCCATAACCGGAAGTACGCAGCACACGCCACGACAATTTTTTAATAGCGGGCAATTA
>JAFGPS010000158.1 GCA_016936075.1 Sedimentisphaerales bacterium
GGATTCGAAATAGAATTGAATTATTATAAGAACACTATAAATGTTTTGAGAAACTGCTTTGGCAACAAGCCCGCAGGCGGGAATCCATAATAACGATAAAGAAATAGATACCCGCCTGCGCGGGTATGACAATAAAGAACCAGATTGTGATTGCCTCTGATTAATATTTCGTTTAAAATCATAGTTTTATGCCGAACGAACTGAAAAACATCTTGATAATGAAACCAAGCGCTTTAGGCGATATCGTACTCGCTTTGCCCGCACTTGCGTCTTTGCGGAAAAGTTTCCCAAACGCAAAAATTAGCTGGCTTGTGAAGCCTGAATTCGCATCGCTTCTGGAAAATCATCCTTATCTCGATGAAATCATAATTTTCGACCGCAAACATCTGAGCAAAGCATTATCCAACACAAAAGCGTTCGGCTCGCTCCATTCTCTCATCGCGCAATTACGACAAGAAAAATTCGACGCTATTTTCGATTTCCAGGGACTTTTCAGAACCGCGTTTATGTCATGGCTCTCCGGCAGCAAAAAAAGATACGGTATAGCAAACGCCCGCGAAATGGCTCACCTTTTCTATACAGATAAAATCGAACATAATTTGGATTGTATTCATTTGGTCGATTTATATTTAAAAATGGTACAAGCCGCTGGTGCAAAAAACGAAAAGGCTGAATTTGTAATTCCCTCAAACCAAACTGATGTAGATTCCGTAAAAAAACTTCTGAAAAATCATAATATCGAACCAAACAAATATATCGTTTTCATACCAGGTTCAGCGCAGGAATCAAAGTGCTGGCCGGCTGAACGTTTTGCCCAGTTAGCAGATAAATTTTCTGCTCAATACAATTACCCGATAATTGCGATAGGAAGTAAATCAGAAAAAAGTAAAGCCCAGGAAATAATCACTCTGGCAAAAACAGAAATTATAAACTTAGCGGGCCAAACATCACTCAAGGAATTAGTTGAACTTTTAAGAATGGCCAAATTGGTAGTAAGTAACGATACAGGCCCGGGACACATCGCGTCTGCACTTGGCATGCCGTTAGTAATAATGTATAGCTGGTCTAATCCAGCAAGAATAGCTCCCTACGGCAGAGACGAATGTATGGTCGCCCGCGATCCATATTCCAGAGGCATGGAAATAAAAAGTAATAATCCAAATCATAGCATCACGAATATCACAGTTGAAGAAGTCTTCCAAAAGGCTTCTGAACAGCTAAATAAGTCAACTGCGAAATAAAATATATATTTTAACACGCCTGCTTGCTTTACTTGATTAAAATAGTAAAATAGAGATAAATAATTATTAAGCGAATAAAATGGGATTATTGAGATAGAAAGGGATAATTATGAGCAGGAGAATTAATTCAAAATCAATTACGGTTCTTGTATTTTTATTAACATCCATTTTTGGGGTACAGATTCAATCAGCTTTAGGCAGAGGAACCAGAAGCGGAAGACCTGAGCTTCAACAAATTGAGTTACTGAACAGTGAATCTCTCGAACAGAGCATTAAAAACCTCTACCTTCCTGATTTATACCTTGCGTCCAGAACAGGTGCCGGAGGTATAACTATACCTTTCCCAAAGACTATTGGCATGGAGGATATTGATAGCATAATCAAAAATCAAAGAGTTGCCAAAGTTTATAACGAGCTTTCAAAAATAGGCCCTGACAAGGCAAGCAAAATGATTATCGAGCAGATAAATGAAACTCTTCCCATATATAAGCGAATGTTTTCAGAATCATGGGACAAAGTATTCAAAGCACATGAGAACGAAACTCCTTCACAGCGGCAGACAATAGGCCCTTCTCTCCAGAGTGATGATCCTAACGGAGGGCCAACATTAGCAGGAATGCGTTCTAAATTATTTTCACTCGTTATTCTGGCGGGTAATCTCAAACTCGAAAGTACCCGACCTGCTATAGAAAGCATTGTCATGGAGTCACTTGCTCAAAGGAATAAGTTCTATAATCCAAACACCGGATTCGAAGGTGACCGATTCAGTATGTTGAGAAAAGCAGGTTTATATAACAGGCAAATACTTGCAACAGGAATACTTCTTACATCTGGTAAGCCAAACGATTCGACAAGCAGTGAACATAATATATGGCAAACTATATATCTTGCAAAAGATACAGCAAATTCTCCTTACATGAAAGTATCACCGGGCAATTCTCGTAATGTTTTGAATCTCATTTTTCTCAAACCGATTGACGATAGCGAATTTGATAAAATCTGCCAGGATGAGATTTCTGTAAGTACACTGAAACAAACTCCAGAATCTAACGAAACAGAACATGCGTCCGCAGAATTTCAGGCAGCAGAACAGAAATCCAATATGCGGATTATCCCTGTACCAAGTCAGGATATACTAATTTTAACTCCGGACCAGACAATACAAATTCTCCAAAGAATAGGTTTCACCGATTCGCAGATTCAGGAACATGCTTTTTCAATACGCGACGGCCTGGAAAAGCAAGGCGCGGTTCGGATTTTGATTGACGATGAAGTACAGGCAGGCCTTGCCGTTCGAGATGATGAAGTTTTCATAAGCTCACGTAGCAAAGGCCAGTTTATCTATAACATTAAAACAGGCTGGGTAAATTCGCAGAGATAAAACAATTATTAAAACCAGTTCCACAATAAAAGAGTACTATTGAATAATAACATATTGTTTTTTTATATTATCCTTCATATTTTCCGGCAGGCGATTAAAATCAAGCAGTTGGATTTTAAAAGGTATATCGCTTTCGATAAATATTTCATTAAGTTTTGGCATTTGCTTTTTGGCTGTATCTTTATCGCAAAAAACAGCCAAATCTAAGTCGGATACAGGACGATTTGAACCTTTAATGCGTGAACCGAATGCCCAGATAATTGAATCAGGTAGATATGTTTTCAATTGCTCCAGAATATATTGCAAATGATTTTCAGGAACTGCAATATTTTGAGCCAGTTTTTCTAAATCAGATGGATTCACCTGTCATTCCTCGATAGAGATCAATCACATCTTTATAAAAATCTTCAGTAATATCCAATACTGTTTCGGCTTTATCACTTGAATAATCGTGTGAAGTATCCTGTCGAAATCGCAGGTACGTGAACCATACTTCAGGATTGCTAATGAAATTCCTTTGAGCCGCAAGACGTATAATTGATTTTGGACTGCCTGTAGCCGCTTCTGCAAAACCTTCATCTTCAAGATGCTTCTTGCAGATTTTCCATGCGACTTCCAGAGTATATTCAAAGCGTTTGATTAGTGAATCCTGTACAGCTTCCTGCTCCAAAGGCTCCCTGTCTGTATTATTGCGATATGCTTCCAACATTTCGCCGAATCGCTTTATTGCTGTTTTGAGTTGAGTATAATCCATAAGAAAAACCTTATACTTCTTGCACAATTCAGGATTTTCAGCATCAGGGTTACCTTGCGGCATGTCCAGATTAAAATTCACTATGCTTTTTGTGCTGCCGTTACTTTTTCCACGGCCAAATACTCTGCAACTAATGAATCAACAAGCTCTTTAACAGATATTATTTTATCTACTCTGTAGGCGTTTGCGCCGGCAAAGGCAAATCCTGCATCCAAATTACCTATCTTAGCATTAGTTAATGCACTGGCTATGCAATACGGCACTTTCTTGAAATTACAGCTTCTCAGGCACTTCCATGAACACTTAAAAGTCTCTCGCACACCTGATGAGACCCGCTCAAGAAATTCATTCCTGATAGCTCTTCCGGGCATCCCGACAGGGCTGTCAATCAGGGTAATATCCTCTTTTTTACTTTTAAGATAAGTTTCTTTGAATTTATCTGAGGCGTCACATTCATGAGTCGCGACAAACCTTGTGGCCATCTGGACTCCCTGAGCACCCAAATCCATGATCCTATGAATATCCGCACCTGTATATATTCCCCCTGCGGCAATGGCCGGAATATTTTTGTTAAATTGATCTTCGTAAGGTTTTATAGCTTCAACTACTTGCGGCACTAATTTTTCCAGTTTATAGTCAGGATCGACAGTCTGCTCTTTCGAGAAACCAAGATGCCCACCGGCTAACGGACCTTCTACAACCACTGCATCAGGTACGTGATTATAACGTTTCTGCCAAGTCTTAAATATTAAATTAGCTGCTCTACCCGATGATACAATTGGCACAAACTTCGTGCTAACCTCACCCAGCCTGTCAAGCGGCAGTGTTTCAGGAAGCTTTAACGGCAATCCTGCGCCAAGAAAAAGCACATTTACCTTTTCATCAACGGAACATTGGACAAGTTCATCGAAATTTGAAAGAGCGACCATCACATTTACGCCGATAAGGCCGCTTGTCATGGATTTTGCTTTTCTTATTTCTTTTTGTAATGCCCTTTTATTCGCGTTTCTGGGATTTGAATCATAATCAGGCTCGAATTGACCAATACCAGGAGTTGCAATAACTCCGATACCGCCTGCATTTGCTACTGCTGCCGCTAAATTTGATAACGATATACCAACACCCATTGCTCCCTGCACTATCGGTACATCAGCCACCAAATCACCTATTCTCAGTGTTGGTATTTTCTTAATAATCATATATCACAACTTCATATAACATTGTCAAAAATTTAAACTTACACAGACTATAATATAAAAAATCATTTTAAGAAATTAAATTTTGGATAAAAAATGCAAAATAAAGTCTCTTTATTTGTAGAATATAAAGAATCGCACCATTATTCTAAAATATTTTCTTACTCTTTAATTCGAAATAATATATTTTTCAAGCAGAGACGACTTCAATACATCTCTTGCATAAATCAGGTTTTTCACTATCTAAACCCACGCTTGACCAGTAGTTCCAGCATCTTTGGCACTTCTGGTGTTCGCTTTTCCTGGCGGAAATAACTCTGTCGCCTTCATGATGTTGTACATTCACTTCACTGACAATGCACAACGCGGCAAATTGCTCCAAACCAAACTCATTAAGCAAAGTTGAATCTTCATCATTGCAATTTATTGTAACAGAAGCTTCCTGATTACTGGCGATTAACTTGTCTCGGCGTAAACCTTCCAGAACACGAAGAACTTCATCCCGCAAGTCCATCAATTTATCCCATTTCGGCTCTTGAGCTTTATAATCAATCGAACTATCAACTTTCGGCATTGTACTTAAATGTACAGTAGCGGCATCCTGAGACTTGAACTTCATAGCCGCCCATGCTTCTTCTGATGTATGTACCAAAACAGGAGTGAGTAAGCGAACAAGACTGTCTGCTATATTGTACATCGCAGTCTGGGCACTTCTGCGAGACTGACTTTCAGCAGCGTCGCAATACATCCTGTCTTTCAGAACGTCCATATAAATACTGCTCATCTCAACTGTGCAGAAATTGTAAATCAGAGAAAATACTCGATGGAATACGAAGTTTTCATAGGTATCTGTAACTTCTGCTATCAGTTTTTGCAATTTCTGCATTGCCCATTTATCAATTTGCTGCATCTCATTATAGCTTACCGAATTTTCATTCGGATTAAAATCATCGATATTTCCGAGCAGATACCTGAGAGTATTTCTAATTTTCCTGTAAGCCTCCTGCGTGCGTCCTATAATTTCGTCATTACACCTGATATCTTCCTGGTAATTCACACTCGAAACCCAGAGCCTGAGAATATCTGAGCCGTATTTGTGGATTTCATCCAATGCGTTTACATAATTACCGAGCGACTTGGATTGTTTCATACCCTTTTCGTCAACAGTAAAGCCATGTGTTAAAACATTCTTGAACGGCGGTTTTCCTGTTGCGCCAAGTGCCGGAAGAAGCGACAACTGGAACCAGCCTCTATGCTGGTCAGAACCTTCGAGGTATAAATCCACAGGTACGGACCAACCGGACCTTTTCACGCATACACTATACCAACTGCAACCCGACTCGAACCAGACATCGAAAATATTTTCTTCTTTTTTCAAAGTGTCCAGGTTGAAACCTTCGGGCAGATTAAAATCGTCACCCAGAATTTCTCGCGGCGTATCGGTAAACCAGCTATCAGAGCCTTTTTTCGCAATATGATTTGCTACGGCCAAAACGGATTCTTTTGTCAAGAGAGACTCACCATCTTCATTCAGGAAAACCGGAATTGGAAGACCCCAGCTTCTCTGCCTGCTGATGCACCAATCAGGACGCGATTCGAGCATTCCGGCGATACGTTTCTGTCCCCATGCCGGAATCCATCTTACATCGTTGACACTTTCAAGTGCCATATCACGCAGGTTTTTACCTATACCAGGTAATTCATTATCAACACTAACAAACCATTGTTCTGTAGCCCGGAAAATAACCGGTCCCTTGCTTCTCCAGCAATGTGGATAGCTATGCAAAATTTCCTTTTGAGCAAAAAGCAATCCGATTTCGTTCAAATGATTGTTTACAACTTTATCTACTTCGAGAACGTTCTGGCCCTTGAGCCATTGAGGAACTGTATCATCGTAGCAACCGTCGTCCATAACCGGAGAATAAACTTCCAGGTCATATTTTTGCCCGGTGAGGTAATCTTCAAGACCGTGTCCCGGTGCGATATGGACCAGACCTGTTCCATCTTCAATCGTGACATAGTCCGCGAGAATTACCATGTAAGCATCTTTTTCAGTCGGATTTTTTTCAATGAATGGATGATTGTATCTTAAACCTTCAAGCTCTGAGCCGCGAACTGATTTTTCACTGACACTGTATTGACCTTCTTCTAATTCACCACCAGCGACAACCGCTTCAATTCGTTCGGCGGCTACGAGAGAGACAAATTTCTGTCCATTCTTCTCGTAGCTAATTGTTTTATATTCAAGATTTGGATTCACCGCAACCGCCATATTAGCAGCTAAAGTCCATGGTGTTGTCGTCCAAATCATAAAGCAGACTTTTGCGTTATCGCCGTCCTGTACAAGACCAAGTTCTACAAGCTTGCTTTGGCTTTCCTGTGTTACAGGATAATTTACAAATATACTTGGTGATGCAATATCTTTGTATTCCAGTTCAGCTTCTGCCAGAGCGGTTTCGCAACCAATTGACCAGTGAATCGGTTTCAACTGTTTGTAAACCAGGCCTTTTTCTACCAGCATGGCAAATACTTCAAGAATGCCTGCTTCGTATGTTGGTTTAAATGTCAAATAAGGATTATCGAAATCGCCAAATATGCCAAGTTCCTGGAATTGTTTGCCCTGCTGCTTGACATATTTTCTTGCGTATTTAAAGCAGAGCTGACGAATTTCCGGCTTGGACATTTCCTTGGCTTTATCGCCAAGTTCAGTCATTACTTTAGATTCGATAGGCAAGCCGTGGCAATCCCAGCCGGGAATATAAGGAGCATCGAAACCTGTCATAGTTTTGTATTTTATAACGAAATCCTTGAGAACTTTATTTATAACGTGTCCCATGTGAATATCGCCATTTGCATAAGGCGGACCATCATGGAGGATATATAAAGGCGTTCCGCTTTTGGCTTCCCTGATTTGGCTGTACATATTTTCTTTGGCCCAGGCTTTTCTCATCTGCGGCTCACGCTGGACGAGATTGGCCTTCATTGCAAAATCAGTTTTCGGCAGATTCAACGAATCACGATAACTTTTTTCATTCTTATCTGACATTTCTAAAAATTCCTTATATAGTAAAAGATAGACATGATACGACTTTCAAACGAAAATGTCAATATCGCCTCTTATTTCTGAAAAAAAGCTCAATATTAAGGTATTATTCTGGAAAAACAAGCGTTCTTAGTTGTTTTGCTTATCCATAAGGCCGCTCAAAGTCATCCAGTCAATACAACGTTCGGACCAGGTCGAAATAACGCCATGTCTTTTCTCAATACCGGTTCCGTGACCACCTTTAAGATAAATATGCATCTCAGCCGGTACTCTTGCCTTGCGAAGAGCAAGATAAAAATTGACACTGTTTTCGACCGGAACGGCTCCATCTTCATTCGAATGCACAAGGAAAGCTGGAGGGGTTTCAGATGTCACTTGCTTTTCATTAGAATAGAGTTCTACTAAATTCGGATCGGCATCACGACCTAATAGATTTATCCGCGAACCTCTATGAGTATAAGAATTATCCATCGTAATGACAGGATATGCAAGTATCATAAAATCAGGCCTGCAACTGACTTTATCCAAATTATCTTTTGCTTCATAATAATTCGTCTTAAAATGAGTTCCTATACTTGAAGCCAGGTGACCACCAGCAGAAAACCCTAAAATTCCAATTCGCTTCGAATCAATATTCCATTCATCTGCCCTGCTTCGAACGATTCTCATTGCCCGCTGTGCATCCTGCATTGGAGCAGGGAAGCTATAGCCCCTACCATGATAACGATAACTCAAAATAAAAGCGGCTATACCATTCAAGTTGAGCCAATCGGCAATTTGTGCTCCCTCATGGTCCATTGCAAGGTCTTGATATCCACCACCGGGACAAATCACAATGGCTGTTCCGTTTGCTTTGTCTTTTTCCGGCAGACAAATTGTTAGAGCAGGCTTATCTTTATCCTCAGTTCCTTTTGCACCCGGTGCACCATCCGGCCAGAGCAACTCGATTTTACTCGTTTTGGAGTTTTCCCCGGCTGGAACGGTTCCACTTATAACTACCTGAACAATTACAAATGTTAATAAAATTCCGAATCGCTTGTTCATTCCTATTGCTCCTTATAACATTTTCTTTATACATAAATTTTTCTTAATATTACTATATCCATGCCTTAAATCCATAAAAAAAGCCTTCCGAAGTTTGCCGCTCCGGAAGGCTTACATATTTTATTAAACGCACTTTCTCAGAGAAGCTCCATACGGTCTCCAATAATAATTATAATCGAAATATTTATATTTATATTGTTCATTTTTAGCCCTATACCTTTTCTGCGAAAGCGTCATTAATATTCTTTATCGCTTCATCGATTTCTTCTTTGCTCTTTACACCGATGATTACTGCGTCTATTATATCAGATTGCATTACCCATGCAATAGATTTCTTTCTTTGTTCTATATCGGTAAAAGCACCTTCTCCAATTAATTTCATACCAATCGTGCCGTGTCCTTTTTCTCGCATAATTTTAAGCTGCTCAACTACAGGGGGAACGTCTGATTCGCTGCTCTGTGCGAAAACCTGTTGTTGTGAAGTATCCATAAGAACGCCCTGCGGATTAATTCTTACAAGATTTACATCAACCCAGTCTAATGATGCTGCTTTTGTCGTTGCGGATAAAGAATGACAGGAAATTCCATGCGTGCGGATATAACCTTTTTCTTTGGCTTTGGCAAGGTCTTCCATCAATTGCTTATTATCCTCATCCCAGGTTGGATTTGTCTGGCAATGAATAAGGAGGCTATCGATATATTCAGTATCATATGTTTTGAGAAATCCTTCGATTTTTTCGAGATTGTTTGGAGGAGTAGCCGCAGCTCCTGACCTGCGGCCAAATCTGCCGCCGCGACCGCCGCCATAAGCTGAAATTTTAGTTTGAATAAACAATTTCTCACGAGGTAAGCCTTTAATCGCTTCGGCTAACATGGAATGTGTTTGATATGCTTCTGCGGTATCTAAACTGGTAATTCCCTTATCATAAGCATATTTAATCAGGTCTTTTAATCCATCCGGCCCGAGATTTCGCTGCTCAACTCCGTTTCTCGTTCCAAGACCAAGACCGAGCCTGCTAAGCTTTATACCTGTTTTTCCAAGTTCAACCTGGTCAATTGCAGTTTTCTTTACGATTTCAGTTGAAGTTTCAGCGCTTATTGCATATTGTGAAATTAACGCAGCACCGGCAACGGCTGCGGTACCTTTAATAAATTCACGCCGATTTATTTGCTCTTTTTTCATAACGGAACCCTTTCATTGTTTTTATTATTACGATCCCTGTTTGTATTTAGTTCTATTCTTATTTAAATACTCAATTTGAATATTTTAAACAATATTGCATAAAATTATTAGATATTTAGTCATTCGGCTTGAAAAACGCGGAAGGAGTTTCCGGGGATAGCAATATCGAAAGAAGCACTATTACTGACATTTCCGCCGCGTCCACCCATCATACCACCGCGACCTCCCATCATGCCGCCAAATCCTGCTCCTCTCCCACCCATACCACCGAATCCCTGGCTGGCTGTGAGTATCTCATCTGTAAGAAGATTATGCAAACGAGCAGCACCACTAACCGAAACACGAGTGCTAACGGATTGTGATTTGAAATTCTGTACAATAAAAGTTTTATTATCATAGGCAAAGAGACTTACATGATCAGGAGCATCGAGACTGACAAATATATCCCTGCCGAGAAAATTGCGAATCTGGTTAAGTACACTTTGCGGCAATCGATACAAATCCGCGAAATCATCAGGAATAGCAATAGCATAAAATGTACCTTTACCATATATTGTTGAACGCTCTGTCCCAATTACCATCGGGTATCCTGAAGCCGCTGTGTTGAACGGAATAGAATCCCAGGTATCATTCTCGAAATGTCGCATTTGAGGCATGAGGATATTCAGGTCCGGCTCGACTGCAGGCACCTGACCGCCTGTGCCGCCTCGTTGACCGCGACCAAAACCTCCAAAGCCGCCGAATCCACCACCAAAACTTTTTGCAATAACTCTATGGCCGGTGACTTCTATTTCAGCAATGTCCTGAAAACCATTCTCACCAAGAGCTTCTATCAGGCCGGTTGTCGCAATCACTCTTCCGCCCGCCTGAACAAACTTCTTCGTTTTGGCGACAAGTTGTTTGTCATACTTAGAAGCCGCGGTTAGTAAAATGGTGGAAGCGTTTTCAGGAAATTCGGGAACGAGGTCAATAGGAACGCCTATCGTACCAAGATAGTTGGGAAGATACGCTTCACCAACGGAATTGCAGGGCTTGTATGTAGCTAATCCAATCGGCTTGCCAAGTTTACCGAGGAATTTATCTAACAATTCCGCTGAATAACCGGCTGTGCGGGCTACCATATCAGGTGTATAGCTCGAGCCATCCGGTTGCAGAACAGGTTCCATAAGTCCGGCGAGTGTAGCATTTGGGTCCGGCTGGTTCTGCACCCCGCCTCTTGCACCGCCCATGCCCATACCACCCATCATACCTCCGCCACCAAATCCGCGAAGTGTACCCATTATTTGCTGTGAATTAAATAATGTGATTTCTGGTACTTTTGCGAAAAATGTATCCCAGAACTGTTCAGCATAACGCGCGTCACCTCCACCGTCAATCCATCCGCCCTGATTGCCGCCGGGCTTGATGTTATTAAAATACTGCGTTTGAAGATAACTCTGGTATGACTGTAACCGCTGGCCGCCCTCGGCGTTGCGGGTTTCTGTGCCGGTGTAGATTGCATCGAAAAGTTTCGGCTGAACTGCCAAATCATAACCCAAACCTTGAAAACTTTCGTACCAGTTTGGATATTTTATAATAATCCTGACATTAGGATTTATTTTCTTAGCTGGGTTGATTATTAGATTTTTTGATACTTCATCCATCTGCTCAGTGCGAAACTGGGTCCAGCTTTTGTCACCTTTGGCGTCTATACAAAGGTCACATTTGCAATTTGTAAAATAGAAATCATCAAGAATGATTTCATCGAAATATTTCGCCGTAAATTCGACCATTTCTTTAACCCTGTCCCTTTGTTCTTTATTGCTGTAACAGAAAGACTGGAAACCATTACCTTCATTAACTGTTAATCCCAAACCAGCGGAAACTTTAATACCCCTGTCGGCAAAGAATTTCTTCAATATTGTCACATCTGATTCTGTCGCGAGCTGATTGTTACGGGTAGTTTCGAGATACACCTTGTCCACCTTAAGCTGCTTTTCAACATTTTCCCACTGGCTCGCAAAACGCTCGAGGTTAGCCGGAGTCGAGTGAACTTCCTGGTAACGGAAATACACCGCTATTTTCAAATTTTCATAGGCGTTTGCACAATTGCAAAAGAGTGACAGAAAAACAGTAATAACAAATAAGATTGCGGGACATTTGGTATGTTTCAACATTTCAACGCTCCTTATCAATAGTTTTGAATTGTAGGGTGGGGTTCTACTCCACCATTTTTGAATCTAAACTTAAAACTTCTCTATAAGTGTAATTTTGAATCAACTTTGAGTCAACAAGAAAACATCTGAATCTCAAAGCTGATGAATATTTCAAGTTGTTCTCGTTCATATTCTCAAAAAATAGAATAATTTTTCTCTTTTTTCAAATATTTAGGTAACGAATTGATGTTCTGTCTCGTCTATATATAGTGAAAAATCATTGAAGTATTGGTTAAATTGAAGAAAAGAATATTTCGTTTGAGGTTAAAATGGAAACACCTGATATCGCAAAAAGCCATGGAAAAATTAAAAAAAGAGTTCTCGCAATAGCACGAATTATGATTCCATTATTAATCGTGATTTTGTGCATAGGAATAATGATGCATGTATTAAAACAGAAAGCAGAAGAAAAGATTTGCGGTGCTCGTATATCCAGCCTCGCAAGAGCACTTCTGATTTATACTAATCAAAATGATCAGCCTATTACCCCCGAGAAATGGTGCGATTTACTGATTAAGAATTATAACGTTATTCAATCAGACTTCCGTTGTAGTAGTGCAAAGAAAGGGCCATGCAATTATGCTCTCAACAAAAATATAACACAAATTGGAAAGTCTTCACAAGAAGATATTGTTTTGCTTTTTGAAACACATCCCGGCTGGAACCAAGTTGGAGGACTGGAAATATTAACAACAGAAAACCATTCACGTAAAGGATGCTATATCGCCTTTTGCGATTTGCATGTCGAATTCGTAAAAACAGATGATATCAAAAAACTCAAATGGAAACCTGACTAAAAACTTATGCAATACTGTATTATTTTTTCTCCTCTATCGGCTTTAGTTCTTTTCCTTTGAGGCCGGGATAATCTACTGTGTATCTATAAACTCTGAAAATTTGTGTTTCCATTATTCCAAAACCTGTTCCGCCGCCCCAGACTGGTAATGTGGATGGCATTCCTTTTAAACCGGCAACAGTTGGGTCATCACGAGATACCACGAATCTTGGTAATTCTTCAGTTGGAGTTTGCTGTGAGCCGCCAAATCCGGGCATACCGGGAAATCCGCCACGACCTCCGGGACCACCGAAGCCGCCGCCCATCATACCTCCCATCATTCCTCCACCCATCATGCCGCCGCCAAACTGGGATTTCATATCAGGTCCTTCGGGGCCGTCACCGCCGGTATAGACACAACGCCAGAGAACTTTCTTATCTGGAGTCACTTCGAAGAAAACACCAAATGCACCAGAGCATATAAGGGTATTGCCATTAGGTTGACGTTCTGCGCCGGAGATATGCATTGAGAAGAAATCTGTTTTATTTGGTGCGGTATAACTCCAGAGAGCTTCTTTCGGGCTGTAAGCTTTGCCTTTTTCGAGAGGATAATTTCCATTCTCATCTACAGGCGTGACAATTTCATCAACTGATGAATAGTCACCACCGGGTCTGTATGGGCCATTGTTAAAGACCAATAAATGTCCGGCTCCGGGTTTTCCTTTTGTAATCCAATGAACATCATGCTGATTGAAAAATCTCTGGTCATCTTCTGTTCCGGCTCGATACGCGCGAGGATTGCCCCATCTATAAATCAGGTCCCCACCTTTTCCATGCTTGCCGCCTGTATGACCTTTTGCTTCTTCTGTTGTCGTGCTATGGTCAATTACCCAAATTTCACTGAATCCGTAGCAGCTTATCGCAATCTGGTCGAGGTCTGGATTATAATCAATTGCATTCGTATGCAGCCAGTCGGGAGGCATTGTGCCACCTGCGCCAGTCAAACCCGGCATAGTCATTCCTGCCCCACCGCCAAATCCGGGCATGCCGCCAAAACCGCCCATCATACCGCCACCGAAACCACCCGCCGCAGATTGAGAAGAACCAGCGGCTGGAGTAACAGTACGATTCGCGGTGAAATTAATATCAATAAGTTCCGGGTGAGCCGCAACGTCACCATAATTGGCTTTGTTTTTATCAAAATCCTGTATCAAATGGTCCCATGAGTGCCATTGCCAGACGATTTCTCCGCCGTTATTCACTTTGTCTGGTTTGATTTCAATAATAAAATCAGGATGCAGAACATTATTTCCCTGAACACTCGGATTTCTACCCGCGTCGATTGTTTCCTGTGCGGTTTTTCTTTCCCATGCTATACAGAGAATATTTCCATTTGGCATTTTTTCTATATCATGATGCAATGTATGGTCATCGCCGTAGAACTTGAATTCCCATACAACTTTCCCGTCCCAGTCAATTTCCTGTATACGTCCGCCTGCTCCGCCGCCCCTGCTTTCCGAGCCGAATCCCGGCATAGCGCCAAATCCGCCCATTCCACCGAATCCGCCTCGACCACCGCGAGCATTTTGTCCCGCCGCAGGCTGTTCGAGCTGGTCAACCGTACTTGTGCGTAAGAGGTTTCCGTTCTCAAGTAAATATGCACTGATTGCTGGCGAGCCGTCATTGAGCCAGTAATGTACTACATTACCATCCATATCAACAAGATAAGTCGTAGTATGAAAATTCGGGGCGACAAGATTATAGCCATCATAGGTCTTATCAGCAGTGCCGCCAAATACTGAAACTGATAAAACAATTTCTATTATCAACAACGCTGATTTTAATATTCTCTTAAACATGTTCATTTTCCAAAATATATTTAATAAAAATACATCTTAATTTTGAGTATCATTCTTAATAGGAGTCAGTTCTTTTCCTTTAAGTGCAGGATGATCAGCAGGTATTCGTACCGCGCGGAAAATCTGGTTGGCCATATTGAAACCGCCCATTCCACCGCCGCGAGCACCGCCACGTGCACCACCTGCTCTTGCGCCACCAAAAGCACCTGCTCCTGCACCCTGGCCCAATTGGCCTCTCATACCGGCCATACCTGCACCTCTTTGTCCCTGAGGAGCGGCTGAATTTGCATCAGCGGGAGCGGCTCCCATTCCTCTCATACCACCACCGAAAGCTCCTGCGCCACCCATCATACCAGCGCCGCCACGAGCACCCTGACCGCCGCCAAAGCCCCCTCCCATCATTCCGCCGCGGGCACCGCCAGCGCCGCCTAAGCCGCTTGTAGAATAATCAAATTCCCAAACAATTTCCTTATCAGACGTTACTTCAAAGAAATGACCACTGGCACCTTCACATATAAGGGTATTGCCATTAGGCAATCGCTGTGCGCCGGCAATATTCTGAGAATAAAAGTTCGTTTTTTTATTTGGATCCGTATATTGCCAAACAGGTATTACATCAGCAAAGACTTTTCCATTCATCTTAAATTTACCATTTTCGTCTATAGGAAGAGTAAATTCTTCGACAGAAGAATAGTTGCCGTCAAGTCGATTCGGACCATTATTGAAAATTAGCAGGTGACCTTCACCCGGTAAACCTTTTTCTATCCAGTGAATGTTATGCGGGCTGAAGAATTTTTTATCTTCAATCGTACCTTGTTTATAAGCAGCGGGATTTCCATATCTGTAAATCAGGTCGCCGCCTTTACCATGTTTGCCACCAGCATGACCGGCCGCTTCTTCTGTAGTTGTGCTATGATCGATAACCCAGATTTCACTTATAGTATAACTGCTAACGATAATCAAATCGAGTTCTTCATTATAATCGATAGCATTGAAATGGGTCCAGTCTGTTACAGGTATTGGACCTCCCCCTCCCATCATACCACCACCCATACCGCCTGCACCGCCGCGGCGATTACCTTGTCCGGCACCTGGCGCAGTATCATCCCAGCTATCTGTATAATTAAGATTGATTAATTCGGGATGTTCAGAAACTTTGCCATAATTGGGTTTGTTTGGATCAAAATCCTGAATTATATGGTCCCATGCATACCATTTCCAAACAACTTCAGCAGTATTAGGTCCAGTAGGTTTAAGTTCTACAATACAATCGGGATTCTGTTCTCCAGACTGAAATGCGGGATTACGTCCTGCTTCGATTGACTCCAGAGCAGATTTCGCATCCCAGCAAATTAGTAAAATATTATCGTTGGGCATTCTTTCAATATCATGATGCGGTACTTCTGTTTCAGTTGCATATATATACTCCCAGACGACATTTCCATCCCAGTCAATTTCCTGTATTTTTCCGCCTACTCCAATTCCGCCCGGCTGGCGTTTTTCATCACTAAATTCCTGCGTTCCGGGTGCACCGCCTCGTTGACCACCTCGGCCGCCGCGTCCGCCCATCATGCCTCCCATCATTCCGCCGCCCATCATTCCGCCGCCTGCGGTTCTGGATGCTGATCTGAACAAATGACCATTATCGAGGAAATATGTACTAAATCCCGCAGAATTTTCCATATCCCACTCATGAACGATTTTACCATCCATATTTATAAGATATGTAGTAGTGCCAAATAATTGTTGAAAGAGAGTGTATCCTTCAAACACTTTATCGTTTGTTTGTGATAGAGCGCTTCCAAAAATTATAAAATGAAGAATTGCGAATGCTGATATGACGACAAATAAACCTTTTTTCATTTTTTTGCTCCTCTTAACTGAGATTAACCTTTCCTGTGATTATTTTTACAGCTAAGACGTATCTTATCATATTCTTTATTGCATTAAAAGAGGAAAAAAGAGTTGATATTTTAAAATCAAAACCAGATTGCTTATCTATTATTTTTAATGTATTTATTTTTAAGTTATGAACTATACGCCCAAAAACAAATCAACTTTCAGCAATCAAACATAATTTCTCAGATGACAGCGATGATAGCTCCGCGCCACAATGTGGACAATGAGGAGTATTTAAGCCGCGTTTTTTATTGCAATGGTGACATTTTATTGTCGGCGTGAAATTCAAAGCCAGATATACAAGCAAACCAATAATATTAAACAAAAACGCAAATATAACCCAGCAGCCCAAATCTATCCAGCTTTTCCTTCTCGGCCATGCGTGAATAAATACAATCCCTGCTAATATTAAACTTAGCAAATAACTATATACATCAGTGTTTGGTGCAAATCTAAATAACTCCCTATAAATTGCCCATATATCCTGATTGTATCGGATTAATCTTCTAAATACCAATCTGCCAAGTATGTCATAGAAAGCAGGTGATATTTTTGAAAGCACTTTTATTGTTTTTTGTTCAAGCGAAGCTTCTCGACTGTATGCAATTTCTCGTGGCGATCTTACCCATTCGAATTTGTTTATAAATTTTATATTTCCTGAAGAATCAACTTCGTATAACTCTTCAGCTTGTGTAATAGGTTCTTTCATACGTTCCTGACGCCATTTTATATAAGCTTCAGAGTTCATTGTAATTTCTTTTGGTGGAATCAGACTTGAATAAGTTGCACGCATATATATTTTTTCATTGGTTGCGGTTACAATTGAAATATCACTATTTAATCCTTCAGGCTTTTTTATCTGGAAAGATTCGTCAGGATCGCGAAGAACAACATACGTGGAATTCTTTTCTGTCCTGCAAAATATTAAAGGGCGATACCCCTCATTAATTTTATAATATTCATTATCAAGTGACAATTCCATCCAGTTATGAAGCAGAATATCTCTGATACTATCATCTGTTATATGCAAAAGTGTTTGAAAAGTCTGTTTCCTGAAATCGATTTGAAGTATATCGCTTTTATTAATCCACAACACAATTGGACCACCCCCCTGCACCGGCACCCAAGTCTGGATTTTATCAGCTTTTTTTAATGGTTTTATCTGAGATTTTTCTTTTGTAAAACCATTTGAGCCGCAATATGCGATTAAACTTCCATTTTTATCAAAACCTTCAAAATATTCTCCTATATAATTATACCGCCATAGATTAATAATTTCTCTGTTATTAAGGACTGATACGACAAAAGATCTGCGTGAATCTGGAAACATGGAATCAAATTGATTCGTTAAATAATCATAATTCATATAATATTGTGTAGAATTTACCCATTTCAGATATTTATCAGGAAGCGCATTACCTTTACCTTGCCAGAGAAGGTTGTCATTTAAATCATATATCTTACATTGCTGGTCTTCAGGCAAAGAGTAATTTGTATATGCCAGATTTACACTTCCATCAGGTAAAAATATCTTGCCGGAGCTTTCGATTAGTTTCTGATGATCTATAGGTTCTTGCTGTTTTTCCTGATTTTGATTAGGTGATGTATTATAAATAAAAAAAGAGCCTATTATTCCTATGGTAAATAGTTGAATAATAAAAAGCGATAATGAAAGTAAAAATGTCAACATCAGTACTCTGCTGAACTTTCCAGCTATTTCTATATATTTTTTACTTTGCATAATATGGCTCTCCCGTTAAAACTCTCTTTGCAAAAATACTTGATAAAGCTGCACAATTAAAATAATAAAGGCGAGTATTGAAATAAAAAAAGCACGATATAGATTCGCCTGAGAAATTATTATTAAATATATTACAAAAACAAATAATATACTGAATAATTTGGTTGTATACCACCGAGCTCTTGTTAAAGCACAAAGAGCTGTTGACATATAAATAATAAATCCAAGAAACGCATAAAAAACACCTAAACGAATCATTCCATCTTCAGGCGGAATAACGAAACTTTTAGATTTAATGACAAACATTACCAATAACAGCCAGGCAAGTGACATACATATCACCATTATTGCCGCAACTGATAATTTTGATGTAAGGATTGAAAATCTTGTTGTAGAACGATGTATCATAAATTGCCATGTTCTTCTGAAACCTGGCATCCAGAAATGAATAAATCCGAGAGCCAAACCAAGCAAAATAGTAATAAAGAACATTAAAACTGCTGGTCCACTCAGTATATCCACACTAAATATACTATATTGGTTTATCATTTCACCGCTTTGAGATATTCCATAACCACCTTGTTTTATATCGTACAATCTCATGCGAACTAAAAACCAGCTAAACAAATATAATGATAGTATAGATACAATAATCCATGGCAATGCGTCTCGAATTTCTTTTTTCAATAAAGTAAGGAACTTCATATCAGTTTGCCTCCCATTGGAATTGCTTATCTCTTCTTTTCGGTTCCGTAAATTCAATGAACTGATCCTCAAGATTCATTGGAATAATCTCGTAATTTTCAGCTTTCGCGGTATTTGCCCATTCCTTTATTTTCTCATTGGATGTCTCGACTAAAACGACTTCAAGCTCTTTACCTAATATTCTATAATTCATAAGGCCTTCAATTTCGATAATTGCCGGAACTTCTCCTTTGAAAGAGAATCTCGCTTTCTTAACAGATTCCCTGAACTTGTCTATCGAACAATTTGCTCTTAATCTGCCCTTATCAAGGACAACTACTCTGTTTGATACGCGCTCAACATCACTTAAAATATGACTTGAAAAAAGCACGGTCCTCCCCTGCTGCATAATAAGACGAATAATCCCCTGTAGGAATTGCCTCCTAATAGCCGGGTCAAGTCCTAAAGTCGGATCATCCATAACCAATATTTCAGGATGTGGTGCTAACGCAAGAGCAAGTGAGACCTGCGCACGCTGGCCGTTTGAAAGATGTTTTACCTTCTGCTTTTTAGATAAATCAAAATATTCAATCATCTCTGCAAAGAACTTATCATCCCATTTTTCTTCGAAGAAAGGTTTCTGGAATTTTTCAAGCTGAGAAATAGTCATCCCGCGAAACAGCCGATGTCCTTCGGTAACATATCCAATTCTCTGACGTATATCAGGCGTAAGAGACATTGAATTGCATCCCAATACCGAAGAACTTCCGGCTGTCGGCTCTAAAAAACCAAGTAAAAGCTTTATCGCAGTAGTTTTACCTGCACCGTTCCTGCCGATAAAGCCGCATATACAACCCTGTGGAATTTTTAAATCAAAGCTCTCCAAAGCAGCTTTCTTAGAAAAATATTTTGTAAGACCTTTTGTTTCGAGAACTATTTCACTCATTTTCCTCTCCTGATTTACCTGGTTTATCAGAGAATTTTTCAAGTCTTGATTTATACATTTCAGAAATATCTTTTGGCTTAAGACCCAGATTTATTGCGCGAGTGATTATATTGTCTATCCTCTCATTAAGATAGTTTACCTCAGCAATATCCGTTGAACGTTCATTTTTATCCGCTATATATGTACCCGAGCCTGTTTTGGTAACAATCAGTTTTGCCTGTTCGAGATATGTGTATGCTTTTGCCACTGTATTAGGATTTATTACCAGCTCAGAAGCAAGCTTTCTTACTGCTGGCAACTTATCACCCGGCCTTAACTTGCCTTCGGCAATCGCTTTGCTTATTTGATTTACAAGCTGAGCATATAACGGCTCATTCGAGCCTGCTGATATTTGTATCCATAAAGCCATATCACAATATCCTGATAAATACAAAATACAATCGTATTACTACATATAATACACTTTGTATTACATGTCAATAATATTTTTATATTTTTTTTGAATATTTTTATATGTATATGACTATTAAAGATTTGCGCGCAAAAAAAATCCCCGCATAAAACGGGGATTTTCATTTAGTTAATTGCAATTTTGCTTAGTTATGAAGAGGATTAGGATTTAACTCGTCATTTCTTGGATGAGCGTTATCGTAAACTTCTTTTAATCTTGCTGTTGTAAGATGTGTATAAACCTGTGTAGTCGAAAGTGACTGATGGCCAAGTAATTCCTGAACACTTCTCAGGTCGGCGCCATTGTTAAGCATATGTGTAGCGAAACTATGACGTAATGTGTGCGGGCTGATAGCTGGATCAAGACCGGCCATTTTCAGGTACTTGTCCATTTTGCGGCGAACACTTCTTGTGCTCAAGCGCTTGCCGTGCTTGTTGACAAAAAGAACCTTCGGATCGAAATTACTATTGTTCTGCGCTCTTTTGTTTCTGTATTCCATATAATGCTGAATAGTTTGCAGAGCGGAAGTACCGATAGGAGCGATTCTTTCCTTCTTGCCTTTACCTCTGACATGAATTACTTCACCGAGGAAGTCGATGTCTTCCATATTGAGAGCGACGAGTTCACTAACTCTTACACCTGTACTGTATAGTGTCTCCATTATCGCTCTGTCCCTTGCTCCGAGCCAGGTATTTGTCTGTGGGGTTTCGAGCAGTCTCTTAACCTCTTCATATTCGAGAAAACGCGGCAGCTTCTTTTCCTGTTTTGGTGTCCTTACAGACGTAACAGGATTCGAGTCTATATAGTTTCTCTTAACAAGAAATTTATAGAAGCTTCTAAGAGTTGCCAATTTTCTTGCAATCGTAGCTTTCGAATATTCTTTTCCGTTAAGATGTGCCATGTAGGCTCTTACTGATTCCGTATCGACAGCCTTAACAAGCATATTCACATCGACATGAACCGCTACTGCAGTAGCCGGACTATGTTCATGATGTCCCATCGACATGGAATCATTGTCATGACTTCCATCTTCATGTACACTGCTCAGAAAATCACCGAACTGTACGAGGTCAGCACCGTAACATTTTGCTGTATGTTCTGAAAATCGTCTTTCAAATTTCAGGTAATCCAAAAATTCGTTTATGATTTTGCTTTCTTCCATAATGTCCCTATCTTTTTTCTAACGAGAGTTTTGGTTATATATCTTAAATTTCCAATCTTCCGGAATTTACAATTAATTCAGATTCAATTGCGTGTCTTTCTGTCCCCCCAGAAGTTCATCAGCCTGGCAAATCAGTAACTGAGTAAGTTTAAAACTCAACACAGCCGCATCAAACCAGTCAAAACTCGTCCTTTTGTCTTTTGCCTGTATAATAAGTGCATCGAGAAGCTCATCCTCACAACCGTCTTCATAACGGAATATAAACTTCTCTGAGCCTTTATTTAAAACCAATTGTCTTTTAATATTTTCCATAATTATATATCACTCAAAAAATACATGTGATAATAGCTACAATTTTCGAATATTCATAAGGCTTTTATCGGCCAATAACGATTTAAGCTTTACAAAATTATGAAAATGTACAGTGGAAAATTAATAATAGAGATGTGTGTTTATCAATAATTAACAAAAAGGATATCAAAAGATTGTCTTATAATAATCTCAGTTCTATGCTCTATCGTCCTTATTTGTTGTATTAAATATTAATTATCTTTCTGTTCTATTCTGAGTTATCCACATCTTAAGAATCAATGTGAATAGCGGCTTTGAAATACTTTGTTCCATCAATATTTTCAGAATGAATACGATTGAGTTTTGTTAGTTCGCTAATATATTTTATTGCAACATTGCGGTGCATATTCATAGACGAGCATATATCTTCCAAAGAACATGGCCTGCGTTTCAGCATTGAAAACAGGGTTTCCATAATCATTTCATCCTGCTTCGATGCTATTTTGTGCTTATTATCTGAGTTGTCACTCTGAGTTAAATCAGCTATTACTTCACAATTGGGCCCAATCAGATTCGCAATTTCCTGCAATTTGTCAGCACTAAGCTTTTTTACATTCTCTTCAGTAGTAGGCCTTACAGATGTATTAAGTTGAACTTTGTCGGGTTGAATTCGATCTATAGCAGCTTTAATTTTAGCGATTTGGTCAGGGTATGAATTAGCCGATTCTATAAGGAAAACCTCGAGCCAAATCTGGCCTGAATATTCTTTTCTGAACTCACACAATCCGGAAATCAGCTTTTCAATACTAATATCAGGGTGCGGCCTGTTTATTTTCAAAAAAGCTTCCTCATCACCAGCATCAAGCGAAGGCAAAACTACATCAGCTTTGGCACAATCATCCCGTACATCCTTCATGTATAACAATGTTCCATTGGTTACGATTGTAACCGGAATATCTGTGATTTTTTTTATTTCATCTATTATTTTTCCAAGTTCCGAATTAAGAGTAGGCTCACCCGAACCGGCAAGAGTAATGTAATCTGTTTCAAGACCTTGCGACAGAGCAAGAGATAGTTCCTCAATAATCAACTCAGCCGGTAAATATTTTTTCCGCTCGATTGTTTTGTTAGTTGTTTTTCCAATCTGGCAATAGATACAATCTAATGTACATATTTTTGCCGGAACGATATCAACTCCCAAACTCCTGCCAAGCCTCCTCGAAGGAACTGGGCCATATAAATATTTTCTTTCTTTATTCAAAAATGCAATCCCTATCCGGAAATTATTCTCTTACTATTTCAAAAATCTTCTTGCAGACTTTCAGCAGATTTTCAAGCCATTCTATCGGCATAACACAGGCGGCGTCTGATTTTGCCATATCAGGATTTGTATGGACTTCTAAAAACAGGCCGTTTGCTCCGGCGGCGACAGCAGCTTTTGCAAGGATTGGCGCCAATTCTCTTCTTCCAGCGCTTGCGTTGCCCAATCCTCCCGGTTGCTGCGTGCTATGAGTAGCATCAAAAATCACTGGGCAATCGAGCTTTTGCATAGCTTCAATGGAAGCCATATCATTAACGAGTCTATTATATCCAAAAAACGTACCACGTTCAGTAAGCATAATTTTTTCATTTCTGCAGGAGCGAATTTTTTCTACTACATTTTTCATTTCTGCAGGAGAAAGAAACTGTCCTTTCTTTACATTTACAGGTTTGCCTGTTTCAGCACATGCACAAAGCAAGTCAGTCTGCCTGCACAAAAAAGCCGGAATCTGGAGACAGTCCACAACTTCACCAACTTTCTTTGCCTGAGAAGTTTCATGAACATCAGTCATTACAGGAAGTTTTGTCTGATTGCGAACTTCGTCGAGAATCTTAAGTCCTTCTTCCATACCCGGCCCGCGAAAACTATCTTTACTCGAACGATTGGCTTTATCAAAACTTGCTTTGAAAATTATTCCTATATTTAGTTTATTACTGATAGAAACAAGTTTATTACCAATCTCAATGCAATGTCCAAGGCTTTCAATCACACAAGGCCCTGCCATTACAAACAAAGGTGCTTCAAGACCAACTTCAACATTACCAATCCTGAAATTCTTACTCATATAATTTTCTGAGTTCATTATTATCCTATCGCTCTTTTAATTCTTGTTCTTATTCCCGCTGGTTTCGCACCTTCCGGAACCACGCACTGAACTGCATTTGGTATTACATTTATTTCTACAGGTAAGGCAGGTCCCGGGTCGCCGTCTATTTCTGTTCTTATTCGATCAGTTTCCGATTTGATGGAAATTTTTTTACCCTGTCGATAAATAACATCCCTGCAGTGTGAATGGTGTTTTAAAACAGTCATTAGCGAATGCTTGACCAGATGACTTTGCGAGCCGCATTTGTATACGCATACATCCAGCAAACCATCACTGTAATTCGCATCATGTAATATTTGCAGACCTATAGCATATCGTGAAATATTTCCTACAAAAACAAGTCCCGGGCCGTTATATACTTCTTCGCCGTCAATTGTAACACACATCGGCTCGAATTTATAGTTCCAGAAACTTCGCCAGATAGGCCAGAAATAATCATAGTGGTCGATATGCCCCGATCGCTGCTCATTCATTCTATGTACTACTTCGCCGTCATATCCGAAACCCGCAATTGAAGTAAAACATCTTCCGTTGATATTTCCTAAATCGAGCGGCCGTATATAGCAGGCATCAAACGTTTTTATAATTGTCTCAAGTTTTCCGTTAAAACCCAATTCGTTCGCTAAAAGATTTTCCGTTCCGCCCGGCAATATAAGTAAAGGCGTACTGCTTCCCTCAAGACCATGCGCAACTTCCCGTATGGTTCCATCGCCGCCAATTGCGATAGTCATAGCACAATCAGAATCATTCGCCGCCTCAACCGCCAATTCACAAGCATGGCTGAGAGACTGAGTCAGATTGATTCTAACATCAAATCCTTTCTTCATCAGGTATTTCTCGAACCTGTTCCAGACTAATTTGCCGCTTGTGGCACCGGATTTCGGATTTACAATATATTTGATATAACCATCATCTGGTTTCATAAACTAAAAGATTCCGTTCACTTGTTACATTCTTGATGAAGCTTTTCTGAAATTAAAGATGCATAGCTTTTAGATATATTCTGCACATTTTCCAATCCAAGGCTTTTCTGTACATCATTAATTACTTTCTCATCTGGTCCTTCAATTTCCACGAAATATCCAAGCAGTTTCAGCGTATCCAAAGCAACTTCGCATCCGCCCAACTTCCAGAAACTGCGTGTTTTTTCTACTATAAGTCTTTTGACATATCCCAAAGCAGATAAAAGTTCTTTTACTGAGTCTCCGTTACTTACTTCAGTTTCAATCTCACGTCTTTTCTTCAAGTTGCTTTTTTCTTTTGCGCCTTTATAAGTTAATATGTACTTTGTCTGGCCGTTCATAACCTGTTTGCGTAAGCGAAGACAGCTATCACTCTTAGACAAACTCTCATCAGCCGCATCAAACAATATATCATCCTGTAACTGTTCACCGATAAATTCTGCGTCAAGCTCAATAAGCTTGTTCTTGATTTCATCGTGTGATTCGACTTTTAATTTTGCTTCGATTTCAGTGTACATTTATACTACTATATTAACTAAACGCGATTTGATAACAATAACTTTCTTCGGTTCTTTACCTGCCATAGCCGCTACAACCTTTTCACTGCTCAGGGCTTTTTGCTTAATTTGTTTTTCATCAGTATCGGCAGGCACAACTATTTTATCTTTTATTTTTCCGTTGACCTGAATCGCCAATTCGATTTCTTTTTCCTTGATAAGTTCTTTATCATATTGCGGCCAAGGTTCATAAACAAGAGTATCACTATGGCCGAGCGTTTGCCATAATTCTTCTGCAATATGAGGTGCAAACGGCGCCAGAATCAGCACAATTTGTTCGACTGCTTTTTTCGGTACAGTATCAAGTTTCGATAAATGATTTACTAAAATCATCATTGCGCTTATCGCGGTATTGAAACCGAAACTCTCTACATCATCTCCGACTTTCTTTATAGTCTGATTTAACAATCGAAGAGTTTCTTCATCGGCCTGCACATCTTTTACATTATTATTCAGTCCGCCGGCTTCCTTTTCCACGACTAAACGCCAGAGCTTTTGCAGGAAACGATGAACTCCATCAACGCCGTGCATACTCCATGGCTTAATCGCTTCGAGCGGCCCCATGAACATTTCATAAAGTCTCATTGAGTCCGCGCCGTAGTCGGTAATAACTTTATCAGGATTAACTACATTGCCGCGAGACTTACTCATCTTCTGGCCGTCTTCACCAAGAATCATTCCCTGATTAACAAGTTTTTTGAATGGTTCCTTGACCGTGACATATCCAAGGTCATAAAGGAACTTGTGCCAGAATCTCGAATACAACAAATGCAATACGGCGTGTTCGGCTCCGCCAATATATAAATCAACCGGCATCCAATATTTTTCTTTCTCAGTATCCCAACCTTTCTCATTATTATCAGGGTCGAGGTAACGTAGATAATACCAGCAGCTTCCGGCCCATTGCGGCATTGTATTAGTTTCGCGAACAGCTTTTGTTCCATCAGGCAAAGTGATATTCACCCATTCAGTAACATTTGACAATGGAGGCTCACCATTACCGGACGGCTTATAATCTTCGACCTTGGGTAATTCCAAAGGTAAATCTTTTTCATCAAGACTAATAACTTGTCCATCTTCAGTATGAATTATCGGGAAAGGTTCTCCCCAATATCTTTGCCTGCTGAAAAGCCAGTCACGAAGTTTGTAATTAATCGCTTTATTACCCTGACCAATCTCATTGAGCCATGCAGTTATTTTCTCCTTGAACTCAGGAGTTCTCAGGCCGTCAAATTGGCCGCTGTTTATCGCAATACCATCACCGGCAAAACAGAGCTTGCCCTGCTTGACCAATTCTGATTGTTTTTCGTCTTCAGGTTGAACTACCTGAATTATTTTCAAATCAAACTTAGTAGCGAATTCATAATCTCTATCATCATGTGCAGGTACGGCCATAATCGCGCCCGTTCCATAGCTAATCAGAACATAGTCGCTTATCCAAATCGGAATCTTTTCATTGTTGACTGGATTAATTGCGTATGCACCGGTAAATTCACCGGTCTTGCCCTTAGACAAATCTGTACGGTCCAAATCACTTTTACGTACCGCTTCTTCACGATATTTCTGAACCGCTTCTTTTTTATCAGGACTCGTAAGAATATCAACAAGCCTGTGTTCAGGAGCCATTACCATATAGGTCGCGCCGAATAATGTATCTGGACGAGTTGTAAAAACTCGAATTGTTTCATCGCAGCCATCTACTTTAAAGTCTACATTTGCGCCGATACTTTTTCCAATCCAGTCGTGCTGCAATTTTTTTATCGAATCCGCCCAGTCAACTTCTGATAAATCATCGATAAGTCTCTCGGCGTATTCGGTTATCCTAAGCATCCACTGCCGCATTGGTTTGCGAAATACAGGATGACCGCCTCGCTCACTGACTCCACCTATCACTTCCTCATTTGCAAGAACGGTCCCGAGTTCCGGGCACCAGTTTACAGCGACTTCAGCTTCATAAGCCAGACGATGTTCGTCTATATATTTACGCTTTTCCTGCTCGCTCAATCCTTCAGGAATTGGCAATTGCTCAATCGATTTGGCTTTCTGCTCGTTTTTATCGAAGAAGCTATTGAATAATTTAAGAAATATCCACTGTGTCCATTTGTAATAATTCGGACTGGTCGTATTTACTTCCCTGTCCCAGTCATAACTGAAACCAAGCGATTTTATTTGCCTTCGAATATTATCAATATTCTTTTTCGTTGTTGCTTCAGGCGCAGTTCCGGTCTGAATTGCATATTGCTCGGCAGGCAAACCGAAAGCGTCCCAGCCCATTGGATGAAGAACATTAAATCCTTTCATACGTTTATAGCGGGCTACGATATCGCTCGCGGTATATCCTTCCGGATGACCTACATGCAAACCCTGCCCGGACGGATAAGGAAACATATCCAGAACGTAATATTTTGGCTTTAATTTATCACAATCTTTTGCTTTGAAAGTTTTGGAATTTTCCCAAAACTCCTGCCATTTCTTTTCAATTTCGTTAAAACGATAAATTCCTTTATTCTCATTCATCTGTATCAAACTTCTCCTAAAACAAAGATTCTCGAGATTATCGCAATACAATAAACCACATATCGCTAAAAATCCACAAAAAACCGTTTTCCTTGTAATTGAACCTGTTGCAAAAGCGTCCTGCCCGCGAATGCATGGGCAAGATGCCCATGCCACATTAAATTTACTGGTTTTTACTTGACTAAGAAGGATTTTTAGGGTTTAATTTCGAGTTTAATAATATTATTCCAGAATAACTTCTGGAAAGAACCTGCGTGTAGAAATTATTCGAAAAGAACCATTATGAATGAACGAATTGTAAAAGTAGGTCTCGTAGGATTCGGGACAATCGGCAGCGGCGTAGCAAAGCTGATACTTGAAGACGGTGATTCTATTGCAAAACGAATCGGTGTCCGTCTTGAGCTTGCATGTGTTGTGGATATCGATACAACCACTCCTCGTCCGGTTAAATTGCCCGATGGTATTCTCACAAATAATCTGGACAGACTCCTGAACGATGATTCTATTGAAATAGGTATAGAATTAATCGGCGGAACTACAATCGCAAAAGAAGTTCTAATAAAAATGCTTCAGGCAGGTAAAGATGTTGTTTCTGCCAACAAAGCCTTATTGGCCGAACATGGCAATGAGCTTTACAGTATAGCAAGGCAAAATAATAAGTGTATAGCTTTCGAGGCAAGCTGTGCCGGCGGTATCCCCCTGATTTCAACTATTCGTGGTGGTTTAACCGCAAATAATATAACCGCAATGTATGGTATCGTAAACGGAACATGTAACTATATCCTTTCAAATATGACCGCTTGTGACGAAGATTTTTCTGTAGCTTTGGAACAGGCCCAGAAAAAAGGTTACGCCGAACTCGACCCAACACTGGATATAAACGGAAGCGATAGTGCGCATAAACTGGCAATTCTCGCTTCAATAGCTTTCGGATGTGAAATTAATCTCGAAGATGTATATTGCGAAGGTATAGAGCAGATTTCAAGAGATGATATCCGTAATGGAAATGAAATGGGTTATTGCCTGAAATTGCTTGCGATAGCTCAAAAAGATAAGCAAAATAATGTAACATTGCGAGTTCATCCTTCTTTCATTTCAAAGGAAAATCATCTTTCCCGCGTTGGTGGTCCATTCAACGCGATAAGTATATTCGGAAGCGCAGTGGGTCAGATTTTATTATACGGCAGAGGAGCCGGGATGATGCCAACCGCAAGCGCAGTCGTAGCAGACATTATTGATGTAGCTCTTGGCAATTCAAAAACTACGTTCCAGAATCTGTCAATACGAAGTAAATCAGAAGCTGGAATTTCAATTGAAACTATAGACAATCAGATATGCAGGTTTTATATCAGGATAATGTGCCAGGACAAGCCAGGAGTATTTGCTCAATTGAGCAAGGTTCTTGCCGAACATAATATCAGCATATCAGGTTTATTACAACATGAAGGAATTGGCCCCGATAACACCGTACCGGTTGTAATCGTTACTCATCAGACTCTCCAGAAAAACATTACAGCCGCTCTGGAAGATATGGAGAAACTTGAAGGAATCGGCGGAAAACCCGCTTGTATTAGAATTGTCGATATACCGGAGGATAAGGATTAGTGGCAAAATACGTTATAATAATTCCTGATGGAGCTGCTGACGAACCTCTTGATATCTTTGACGGCAAAACACCTCTTGAAGCAGCCGAAACGCCCAACATGGACGAAATATGCAGAATCGGCAGACAGGGCATGGTACGAACTGTCCCAGACGGACTGGAAGCCGGAAGCGATGTAGCGCAGATGTCTCTGCTTGGTTATGACCCGAAAAGATATTATACCGGCCGGGCTCCAATCGAAGCCACCGCAAGAAATATTAATCTTGGACCAAATGATTGGGTATTCCGATGCAATCTTGTGACCATTGCGGACAATAAGATGGCAGACCATAGCGCGGGGCATATTTCCACTCCTGAAGCTGAAAAGCTGATAAAAGATTTGGATGATATGCTTGGCTCTGACAAAATGCGTTTTCATACAGGAGTAAGTTACAGACATCTTCTGGTTTTCAAAAATGCGGATTTTGAGGTTCAGACATATCCGCCTCATGACCATATAGGAACTGAAATCGAAAAGATTCTTCCACGTGGTAAAGGTGCAGATATACTTATAGACTTGATGGCACGCTCACAACAGTTTTTTGCAAATCATGATATAAACCGCGTCAGGCAAGACCTTGGGGAAAATCAGGTCAGCTCAATCTGGTTGTGGGGTCATGGCAAACGAGCACAAATGGAAAGTTTCGAAAAAAAATTCGGGCTTAAAGGTGCTACTATTACTGGTGTTGACCTTGTAAGAGGATTATCAAAGCTTATTGGCTTCGATTTGATAAACGTCCCCGGTGCTACCGGTTTTATTGATACAAATTTCGAAGGCAAAGGTCAGGCCGCAATAGAAGCTCTCGATAAATATGATATTGTGTTTGTCCATGTAGAAGCACCTGACGAGGCGGCTCATGGCGGTAATGCCCAATTGAAAATGAAAATGATTGAGCAAATCGACAAGCATGTAGTAGGACCTGTGTTTAAAGCTATCCAGAATTATGACCAATGGCGAATACTCGTATTGCCGGACCATCCTACACCAGTGCAAACCTGTTCTCATTCACCAGAGCCTGTCCCATTTGCTATGGCTGGATACGATATTAATGGTATCCTCAAAAAAGGATTTAGCGAGTCGAATTCCGCTAAATCTGGTTTTAAAATCGATAATGGTTTTGAATTGATGGAATATTTTTTAAAGAGCTAATAACTTGACAAATTAATCAAAGTAAAATATAAGAACATGTTTTTAACAGGAAATTTATGAAAATACTTGTACAAAAATTTGGTGGAACATCGGTTGCGGATGCTGTAAAGATGCGTCGAGCCTGCCAACGTGCTATTGATGCCAAAGAAAAAGGCTTCGGAGTAGTAATTGTAGCATCAGCACGCGGCAAGCAAACCGATGTACTTGTAGCAGATGCATATGAACTTAATCCAAATCCTCCAAAACGCGAAATGGATCAACTTTTGAGCACTGGTGAAATTCAATCTGTATCACTTCTGGCAATGGCTTTAGAATCTATGGGCCATAAAGCCATCAGTTTTACTGGAAGTCAAATCCGTATGGTTACCGATAGTGTTCATACAAAAGCACGCATTAAAAGTATTGATGCCGAACGAATTCATAAAAAGCTTAATGAAGGAAATATCGTTGTTATAGCCGGATTCCAGGGCATTGATGAACACGAAAATATCACAACTCTTGGACGTGGAGGTTCAGATACGACCGCAGTTGCTATCGCGGCAGCTCTCGGAGCCAAGGAATGTGAAATTTATACTGATGTAGATGGTGTTTATACAACTGATCCAAGAATTTTCAAGAAAGCCGCTAAGTTAGATCTAATAAGTTATGATGAAATGCTGGAAATGGCAAGTCTGGGTGCTGGAGTTATGCACTCGAGAGCTGTTGAATTTGGCAAAAAATATGATGTAACTATTCATGTAAGAAGCAGTAGCGAACAAACAAATGGGACATTAATAACTCACGAGGTACCTCAAATGGAAGACGTCGTAGTATCTGGCGCAACAATACAAAAAGACATGGCCAAAATCGGACTTCTCGGTGTAGCGAATAAACCGGGTAATGCCGCAAGGATTTTCACTCATCTTGCACAACACAAAGTAGTAGTAAACGATATTATTCAAACCGAAATAAGCCCTGACGTTGCAAATATTTCATTCATGATTAATCTCTCGGACCTGAACAGTGCAAAGGAAGCTATTGAAGAGATTAAAAAGGAAATCAGCGTTAAAGACGCATTCATTCGTGAAGATATCGCCGAGGTCTCTGTCGTGGGTGTCGGCATGAGAACGCATTACGGCGTCGCTGAAAAAATGTTCGGTGCATTAGCTGAAGCAAAAGTTAATATCGATACGATTACAACCAGTGAAATCAGAATCAGTTGTTCTGTAAGCAAGGATCAGGCAGAAAAAGCTCTTGAAGCTGTTTGCATGGCCTTCGAACTTGATAGACCAGCCAAGCAAAGAACAAAAAGTAGTTAAAATATTATAAATAAAGTTGCGTCTAAAGTGGATTGATATACATAATTATACCTTAATCCACTTTAGATACTCAACACCTTTTATATTAAAGTAGAGTGATGCACAAAATAGTGCACATATCAAAAGGCAAATATGCTCTCAGTAAGCGAGGGCAAAGGTTTATCTTTGTTTTATGTCTGCTTTTTATATTAATTCTGGCATTTCTCGACAAAAGCTATTTTAATTATTCATTTCAGTCGTGGCATGAAAACAAAACGCAGAGTGCCAGTTCAGATATCGAGAAATATCATGCAAACACTTTTACTGTAACAAATGTCGTAGATGGTGACACCCTCGATATAAATTGCCCGGACAATCAAAACATATATACAAGAATAAGACTGCTTGGAATTGATACACCTGAAATGAACACTGAATCAGGGGAAATGTACTTCGCCAGAGAAGCATCTGTTTTTGCTCAGAAATCGGCACTTGGAAAACAAGTTACTATCTATCTCGATGAAATAAGCGATACGAGGGACAAATACGACAGGCTTTTAGCTTATGTCCTTCTGCCTGACAGTGTATTTCTCAATGAGACTCTGCTCAGTGAAGGATATGCTTACGCCTATACACGATACAAGCACAGCTTCTATAATAAATATAATCAACTTGAATCACGAGCGAGAAGTAATAAAAAGGGACTTTGGCTCAACGTTAAACCTGAACAATTTCCACAATGGTTTCAGGATAGCAAAAAAAACAACAAAATATCAAGATGAAAAACCAAGTGCAGCCATCTGGTTCTGAAGCAAGGTTAAAGTTTTTTCAAGACGTGCAAAACGAGCTTTTAGATGTTCTTCTTTCTTTTCAAGTCGATATTCTTCAAGTTCAATTTTGTCTTCCAGTAATTCGATCTGGTCTTTGACATTTTCCCTGTCGATTTGAATTGAGCCTGATGTATTTTTTAATATCCTGTCAAGCGAATCTTCCATAGCTCCGGCAAAGCCCTGCTTTACTCTTACATTTGCATTGAAAGTTCCATCCTGACTTAAATCAACGCTAAGCTGCAAGCTATTCTCGGGATTAATCGGGTCTCCGTTATCGTCGAAAGTACTCACACCTGTAATAATATTACCTGAAAAAGTAGCGTTACGATACGTTGATTCACCTGATAATTTGATACGCGCACTTGTAATCGCCCCGCCGCTCACTGTAACTTGCACATCATAATTACCTGCGGTCGTGTATTTACTGCTCGCGCCGTAGTATTCGATTGTATTACTATTGCTGCTTCCGTTTTTATTTGCTCCTATTAAAGCAAGAACAGACATATAATCTTCAGCAATAGCTTCATCGAAAACATTCATATCAAGAGATAATACACCATCTTTATCCACCTCGAAGCCGATTTGTGCTGGTATAAGAAAGCTGTCAATATCCTCGATGAATCCACTTGTCTGTGCAATCAGAGGTGTTCTTATTTGTGACTTTATGGATGAAACAGTATAATCAGCCATCAAAATACCGGCTTCCTTGGTACTCGTATCATAGGCCGTATTTTCCTTGATAAAAGTAACCGCTTGATTATAAGCTTCAACCATTGACTGTACTTTTGTTTTTACTGATTCGATGTCCCTGGTAAGAGTTATTTCCTCGCCGCTTTCGTTAGTCGTATCATGCAGGTGCAGTGTGACTCCGTGAATGACATCGTCAATAGTATTTGAACTTCTGCTTATGTAAGCTGGAACACCTTTCGTCGTCTCAGCAACTGTTACCGGTGAACTCGCGGGACCAAGATTGGCTCCATTAACAGAAATCATGCTTACGTCACCGAGTATGTTATTAAAAGTAAATGTCACATCTCCATCATCTAAGCCATTAGCAGATCCATCTACAGTTATATCTCCTGTATTAACTGTAGATAAAGCTTCAAGTGCGGCCTGAATTTCTGCCGGAGATGCATTATATGCAATTTCAGTCGTTGTTTGACCTTCGTAGGTAATTGTATAAGTACCAGAACCTGGAGATGGTGAGCGGCTTATTGTCTGAACTTCAGAAACAGCAGAATCAGTTGGAAAGCCATCGACTTTAATCAATGAATCCTTTGCTACTTGTGTTTGTGTAAAATCAGAAAAGTCGAAATTAGCAAGACTTGAAGTCATACTTCCACCTACGTCTGTAATTGCCATTGAAGGAAGCGATAATGTCGCGGCAGAACCATTAGCGTTATAAGAAATATTTATTGACAGGTCGCTGTCACCACATGCTTTATCAGTTAAAATTATTTTGCCGTTTTCAAAAGTCGCTCTGGCAATACCATCGAACGCATCGTTAATTTCATCAATAATATGACTTAACTTCGTATTACTTGTAACAGAAATATTTACCTGTGCAATCGCATTGCCATTATGGTCAGTTCCGGTTATCTCAATTACCTCACCACCTTCGAGAGAATTTTCACCGAACTGGTCAAGGTCAATAATTCTCGTGCTCAATGTCGCATTATCATCACCTTCTGTAAACTCACTATCTGCTTCGAGAATTTGTGTGTTGCTTGAATTGACCGAAATTCTATAATCTGTTCCAGCATCATTTCCATTGAGTACCAAATGATATGCTTTATTGTAATAGAGCATACTCGCGGTTATACCGGGATTATTCGCATCGTTATTTATCAAACCTACAAGCTCTTCAAGTGTTGTTGTTTCAGTGGTTGTTATCGAAGTTTCCTTATTATTATATGAATAGATAAAAGTACCTTCGCCGACATAATCTTCAGCATATTCCAGTCCAGCTTTTTGAACCCATCGCTCTGATGTCGCTAACTGGTTTACAACAACATTATGATTACCTTCAAATGAATTATACGATGCTTCAGCGGTTACAACATCCGAATCGCTCGATGACGCAGAAAAAGCTTTCAATTCATCAGCATCGGAAAGATCACGAATTGAACTCCTGAGATTACTCAACTTTGTTTCAAGTGTATTGAGTGCCTCTTTTCTATCATCCCATGTTTCTTTTCGTGCTGTATATAAATCCATAGTACGTTGCTCAACCGCCATTAATTGAGCAATCAACTGTTCTGTATCTATACCCGTCGATAATCCTGATAACTGGGTTGTTGACATATTAATATACCTTTTAATTTATTTTTATTTATAGCTTATTACAGCTTTTTATTCTATTATCGATATATAGTAATTTTTCTTTAATATATTTCATTCTCAAACATAGTGTTACATTATTTCAACCAACTCTATGTCATAAATTAAATCCTTTCCTGCAAGAGGATGATTTGCGTCCAATGTAATCCGTGATTCAGTCACTTGTGAGACTTTTACATTTATAACACTCCCATCCTCCTGATGATCACAAAGCATTTGACCTGATACAGGTGTCAGATGTTTCGGAAATTGACTTCTTTCAATCACTTGTGTCATTTCATTTCGATATGGACCGTATGCATTGGCAGTATTAACATAAATATTTTTAATCTCCCTTTCGACCATACCAATGAGAGCATTCTCGAGATAAGGTAATATTTCACTATTACCAATGGTAATTTGTTCAGGTTCTTTATTATAGGTTGACTCAAAAATACTACCATCATTAAACTTCCCGGTATAATGAATACGAACTCTATCGCCAATCTTTACGCTATTAACTGAAGCAATTTCAAGTAAATACGTATTGTCATATTCTGAAACTTTTCCCCATCTTTCGAGTTTTTGCCGGGACCAGGAAGAAATATGTCTTTCATTTTGATTATCATATATGGCATCCTGATGTAAAACATTTATTGGTGTTGCAATCATTGCGAATTTGGATTTTTTCTTAATCGTATCCAGCAGAATTATTCCATCGCTTTCTGTCAAATGCTCTAACATGTCACTACATATCATCATATCATAATTATCCAGCGTAGGTAATATTTGAACTGCATCGCCGATAAATATATGATCATAAATTTCTCTTTGCAACTGCTTTATATATTTTTCATATATTTCGATTCCATCAATTTTTGTTTGCCAATTGAAATATCTTCCGAGTCTGACATCAGTGTATTCTCTGGCCAAAAAACCGAATTTCCCGAATCCGATACCAATATCCAGAACAGACATGGGACTCTTTTCAAATATTCTATTACATATAGCTGTTACAGTAGTTGGTCTTGAACACGGCATATTCTGTTAGTCTCCATACTATGAAATAGTCTGCATTTTATCTTCATCAATTCTAACTTTGTCTAAAACAAATTGTTGTACGATTTTTTGGATGAAGGGATTTTCGGGTTCCATCTCCAGGCATTTTTCGTACTCCTGCTTTGCTTTTTCAAAAGCCATATAAGCATATATATGTGAATCTTTTGAATTGAGATAGGTTTTACCTATTCCGATGAAAGTTTCCGCAGTGAGGCATTTAGCATATAAACGCTCTTTTCCGGGCATTACCTGATTCCAATCTGTATCCGGAAACAGTTCGTTATATTCAAATGTCTTTGTGTACCTTTCAAGAATTTCGAAAAGGTTTTCTGCTTTTTTTCGAGAATAGCTTTTTGAAAGACTTTGACTGTTCATACGCCGCAAATACAAAGGTTCCTTAAGATGAAGTATAATCAGACCCTGTCGAACAAATCTACGCATCATATCATAATCTTCACCGATTAATAATCCTTCATCAAAAAATCCAATTTTATCGAAAACGCTCCTTTTTATACAAGTCCTGAACGGAACTACCGGAAAACCATTTTTGAAAAGGTCTCTGATTAGTAGATTTCTATTTGAATATTCCGGCCTTTTTATAACTCGTATCGGCTTTGCGTTCTCATCAATAAGATAATCATCACAATACACAAGGTCAGTGTCAGGATACTGTTCAAATTCCTGAAGATGCCTCGATATGAAATCGGGCATCATCATATCATCGGTATCGAGCTTAATTACATATTCACCAAAAGACTCTTTTATACCTCGATTATGAGTTGCAGCAAGACCTCGATTTTCCTGTTTAAAATATCTTATTTTTTCATCCTTATAACTCAATATTATTTCTTCGGTATTATCAGTAGAACCGTCGTTAATAATTATAAGTTCGAAGTTCCTGTAATTTTGAATCAGGACACTTTCAATAGCAGAGGCAATATCCTTAGCGGCATTATAGGCCGGCATAATCACAGAAATCAGAGTATTATTTCTGCTCTTATATTGCTGTATTATTGATATGTAAGGATTTCCGTATCTTTTTCCGACTAAATATCTCTCATATAAACTATGAATTTTCGCACCATGCTCTATACCTGCTTCGTTATGATAGTATAGACCGAGAAATTCAGGAATTCTTTTTAACTCGTGTTTTTCAGATATTCTCAACCAGAAATCCCAGTCACCGGCACAGGTCAACGATTCATCAAAATAACCAAGTTCATCATGGAGGCTTCTTCGCCACATCGGCTGAGAACCTGTACAGCACCCGAAAAGCAACCTTTCTCTGCTGTATTCGGACCTGCGAAGCTCTTCTGTTCCATGATTATCAGCGAAGGTATCATTAGGTGTATCAGTTCGTATCTGGTCACCATATACCAGGCCAACATGAGGATTCGACTCCAAAGCATTAACCATAAATTCAAATGCGTCGTCGCGATGCCGGTCATCTGTATTTGCATTAGTTAAAAAAGTTCCATGTGCTGCCTTTACTGCACGATTCCAGGCGGAATAAATCCCCTCACGCTTTTCGGTTTTAATATAAACTATATTATTATACTTCTGTTGGAATTCGTTGACTATCACTTCTTCGTTTTCCTGCGAACCGCTGTTAACAACTATGATTTCCATCTTGTCAGCTATAGTCTGCTGTTCAAGATCATCGAGGCAGCCTCTTAGATATTTTTCTGAATTATAAGTAGACACAATAGCGGAAACGAGATATTTATCCTGTCCATTTTCGTTATCTGCCATTAAACGTCTGTCGGCCTGATATCGTAAATTAGCAGATTCCGTCAAACAAACCTTGTCGTTTTCAGTCAGGCTCTTACCTATCGCCTCATGCACCATACCAACAGAAATATTCTTTATACATAATATATCATTTTGGCGGCACTTCCAGTTGCAGTTATAGCACTGCATCTGATAACTAACCAGGGTCGTTAACGGACTGTACGGCAGGAATCTGCCATAATGGCCTCCGCCTAATAAAACAACATGCGGACAATTTACCGCAGCGGCAATATGCGCCGGCGCAGAATCAACCGTAACACATATACGTGATCTCTGCAATAGTGCAGCTAACTGTCTAAGGGTAATTTTTCCACATAGATTATATATATTTGGATGGCCCGCTGCGTTTTTAAGCCTATCTGCACTTTCCTTATCTTTTTCAGCCCCGCAAATTATAATCGGAAAATTATTGTAACATGAAATTAATTCCGTCCAACTGCTAATTGACCATTCTTTTTGCCTGAACTGAGCAAAGGGACATATGATCATTGCTTTTTCTATATCTACACCAAGCTTGCTTATCAATTCCTTTATAAAATCTTCGTCCTCTTTTTCAATCCATATTTTGGGCATGAGCGGTTCATTAATTACAGCCCCAAGACCACGCATAAATTCTTCATTACGCTTAGTTTCCAGCATCACAATATTTTCGGCCGGTATTATTTTCGTATAATAACTATTGTTTTTTAGTCTCTGCTCCATAGAGATATTAGTATCATCCCCAATCGATGCTATTAATTCGCGGGCACTACTGTTTAACGTCAGAAACTCCCCTACCTTGTCCCTTGAATAAACCGGATTTATCGCTATATCGAACTTATATTCCTGTAACCGGCGTATAATTTGTCCGGCGTACTCGCTATCATTAATAATTTTTTCTCGCGATTCGAAAGTTATTACCTCATCGATATAGGGACATGGCCGAGCAAGTTCAGCAATTCTCTTCTGTACAAGAATATGAATGCGCGCATCAGGATATAATTTCTTAAAATATTTAAGAGAAGAACTGAAAATAATATAATCACCAATAGCATCCGGTCGAACGATAAGTATTTTCTGCTTTGGTTGGATTTGGCGTGAATTGTCTTTGGATAAACCAGTTTGACAAACGGGATTCATTCGCCAGCCTGTATAATCGTCCTTGAATAAAAGCTGCAATACAGGTACTCGAATATTACCGTGAAGGTATCTAAGTATCGCAGCACGATGCTGTCCATCTCGAATGTACGGTTCGTCGCCAAAGACAACAATCATATTATTGTTGTAAGGATAGCCATGCTGTTCGATTGATTTTTTCAGGCTGTGAAGATTTTGTATATCATGGTTCGGTTCGCCAAACTGTTCTATATAACATTTATAAGATTCAGTATTGCCCTGCAGACATTTGTACGGCATTGATTCGATTATCGCTTTAGGTTCCCATCGACATGGCTGCTTCGATAGCTTACTGATGCAAAGCAAATTATCCAAAGGCATTTCCAGTACTTTAGCTTCCTTGACATACTGAGCCATCTGCCCCATAGTCTTGATAAAAACAGGATCTAATTGAACCTGGAGTTTTCCCTGATCCGTTTCTCCTGCACGAATGTTAGGAGCTTGAGGAGGTTGCGGCTTTTGTATAGTCTCATTTTGCTCCAACAAAATAGCATTCAGATTGCTTCTCGCCTGCGAGCAGACTTCCGCCAGTTTTATAAAGTCCCTGATAGAGAAATCAAGCCGCAAATTACGCCAATGAATATGAATTGCCTCACCAATGTTGTCCTCGATTTGCAGCCGCGTTGAACAAAGTTTGGGCTGCGCTTCAATCTGTTCTGTTTTCAAAACTATAACTGCTATGTTTGCCATGATGTTGTTTCCGCCAATTGGGATTTGCTTTCGTTGAATCTTTTAATAAAATAATTTGTGCCAAGCACTTTATTAATCATCTCAATATATCGATGAATTAACATATGACTGTTGAGTACACTAATAGACGTGTCCGGCGTATTATCAGCAGATAAAGCATTCTGAAGAACCTGGCCGAAGTCTGAGAAATTACGTTGAAAAAAATAAGTTGAAGAATAGTCAACGTCTTTAATGTTGTCATGGTCAGGAACTTTGTTAGTAAGCAGCGATCGGTTCAAACCCCATACTTCAAAGTTCCTTATATTAAAATCGTCAAACAAACTGATATTCAGGACTATTCGTGATTTCAGGATTAAATCCATATTAGCCATACCGGACTGGGCTGGGCCAAGATGATACCGGATACCTATTTTCTGGAAGTATTCCTTTAATTTCTGTGCCAGATTGAGGAAGTTGACATTGTTGTTAAGGTCGAACGGAAATACGACATCGTATTTAACGTTCTTTTCAAATAACGACCTCAATCTTAGTTCTTTTAAATGGTCGATATCGAATCCCAGAAAACAATCCGGAACCCATTCTGTTCTAACATCATTGAATTTTCCCAGATACGGCGAATGAGCAATAAAAAAGGTATCAAAGTATTTCTGGAAACGCCTTTCTTTTTCATAGCAGTGATGAGAATCAAAGGTCCAAAGTGCCTTGTGAGTATGAATTCGCTCAAGGCATAACCGCTCAAGTTTGTCTGCGTTTGTCCCGAAAAGTGCAACGATAAGCATATCTGCTGTATTAGCTGCTTTTATAAGTGACTCAATTTCCTCATCGGTAATAAACTCAAGCTTTGGAAACGGAACAATCTCAAGCGTCTCGTTATTCTCTATGTATTTTATGTCTCTATGCGGAAAATAATTCCCGCTGATAATAACTTTAGGCATCAAAAGCTCCTAATAATCACAAAATGTAATATATCTCTCAAAAATGTACTCAGTTTCTCCTTTCGCAACCGTAGATAAAAGCAACTCTGTGGACTTCATGAAAACCGAGTTACAATATTCCTTTACTTTCTCCATATCTGCTATGCGAAACAATTCTTTGATTCTATCCATGTATTTTTGTGGAACTGTCCTTTTATCGTAAATACATCGGCATAAAAGCATCAGAAACTCATCTTCATAAGATGGCATATATTTCCATATCTCATCAACGCGTCTTTTATTTTCGAAGATTGATTCCTGTAGATTCTTGTCAAGAGGGACCATCTCGCATTTGTTCAGAGATTTATACGCAAGTTCCTCAACAACGTGTATAGCTATATCCAGCGGCTTATGTACGAAAAATATACCGGGATGTGCACCATAAAGATAGACGGTGTCTATAGGATCGATGCTGGATGCTATAAATCCTTTTTTTTCAAATATTTGTGTGGCAAACTTAACGGAGTCCGGGTGAATTAATAAATCTACGTCCTGCTTTTGTGATACCTTATATGGAATTAAGTCGAAACCTCGCATCGTGATAAAATTAATTCCCTGTGTATCGAGTGCGTTGAAAAGCTTTATTACCAATTCTGATTTTGCTGTGTTCATCACAAATCCTATATCTTCCTCTTTATGCTTTTTAGTTTCTCACATGCATTACAAACCGCTTCGGCAAATTCTTTGAATTCCTGAGTAGAAAGTTCGATTCGCCAGCAATTGCTTTGCAGATGAACGGTTTCATTTGTGTTGAGCTCCATATCCATATAATCACATGGATTGTCCTGAAAATCCACTCTGCCTAAGACATTTAATATTTGTCCCATTCTAAGCCTCCAACAAGTGCTCTATTTTCTACTGAAATATTATTACGGTATGTTAACAAAGTTTTTTTGCCTTTATTAATATGGTTTAATTGATTTTGTGTATCATTTCTTTTTGCAATCACCGCAAGGTTAAGATTATCATACAATCTTTTAATATGCTCTTGTTTATCTTTAAACTGTTCCATATCAAGCAGACCTTTAGCCGCAACTTGACTGACAATAGATTGTATCTGCTCTACAAGAGCTTCGACTTTCCTGCCGGATACGCCAGAACACTGGATGATATTTACCTGTTCTTCCAACAGCTTCGTAAGCCTGTTGAGCAATAAAACATCTTCTTGTTTAATATTTTCTATAGTGTTGGTACTCATATAATACTCTCTCCTATACTCCTTCTCAGGACTATACATTTTGTGCCTGTGCAAGATTGTGTTCTATTTCTTCAAGTAAATTAGCCGCATCCTTATTCTTAGGATCAAGAACAAGAATATCTCTAAGAACATTTTGTGACGCTTCAATTTTTCCGTCTTTCATATAAAGAGCAGCCAATGGATACATAACAGAAGTATCACCAGGATGCATATCGAGGTACATTTCAAGGTAATGTGTCACCTGCTCGAATGAACCCATCTGACATGAAGTTTGAAATAATCCAAGAATACCGATTAAATTCTCACTGTCCAATTCAAGCGATTTCAGATACATATCAAAAGCATAACGATAATCATTATTCTGCTGCGCAACCATACCCAAACCAGAATACGCCTTTGCACAGGTATTATCGAGCCTGCATGCAACTTTAAAAGCCGCATGGGCATCATCCATCTGATTATTCTGCAAAGCCACGACTCCAAGACCAACATAAGGAGCGGCTTCGTCCGGTTCTAAAACGGCTGCGTTTTCATAATATTTCCTGGCTTTTTCATAATCACCCATAGAACAATAACAATCGCCCAATTCCTGCAATATTTCATAATGTTGGGTAGAATCATGCTGAGAGGCATTTTTTCGAGCTATGTCCATAAATACTCCATTCCATCTATCGTTCTTTCAGCTATCGTTAGTAATTCGACAGCTTCGTCATATTTCTTTTCTTCGCGTTTGACTTTTGCTTCAAGCAGTAAAGTACTAACTGTTGGTCTTTGCTGATTAATTTCATGGCACAAACAAGCCGCTAATTGTTTATTGCCGGCTTTGTATAACGCATTTGCACTAAGGGATTTCATCCACAATTCGTTGTTATGATTTTCAGCTATATATTCATAAATTTGAGCGGCGTGCATCCAGTTACCATCATTTTGAGCATTAAATGCCTGCTGAATCATATTATCGAATTGTAATGGAAGTTCCTCAAATTCAGGTTTTTTAAGTTTTATACCGGAAGCATTCAGAGAATCAAGCAGTGACAAGTGCGGGAACATTTTTCTCGCTTTTGAGATATCTTCTTTTTTCAAAACAACTCCCCACATACTATCTGTCGAATCTTCCAATAGATATCCGATTCTGTCACCTCTATTATTAATTAAAGCGTAAAGCGGATTCTCAATCCATCTGTCCCTTATAGGATATTCTCTGGGTATAATTGCGATATATTCGCCCTCAGATTGCATTAGTAATAAATCTAATTGTTCTTCCTGAGACCTTTCTGGACTTACAGATACAAAAACAAGGTTCTTCATATCTGTACTAATTCCGTTGAAATCTTTCTGTGAAACCGGCAAATATAATTTGTAAGGATAAAAAGTATGCTGACGAATTGCGCCTATTGTTTGTCCAGTCTGACGGTCCAACCTGTTTGTCATAAATATAATAGACAAATCTTTTATTTTCGGCCATGGCTTTTCAGGCCGGGAAGCACGTATTTCTACAACATTTCTAACATAATTCTGTTTATTTTTTCTTTGCTGAACAGAAATTCTGTCACAGTCACCCATAGGATGATAATATTCGCCTGTAATTTTATAAACATGATAGAAATCCGTAAAGAAAGCAAGCCTGCGTGTCATATCCCAGTCAATCAAAACATTCAGATTTTCGTTATAGGGACCAGTCTTTTCAATCAGGTCACGGCGATGCATCAAGCTTACATGCAGAACATGATTGAAATGCAGCATAAAAAAACGATCGAAGTCCCTGCTCACTTCAACAGTCTTGCTGAGAACCTGCCTGCTTCCATCCTGCGATACCTTGCAATAAGCCTTGTACAAATCACTATACGCAACCTGGCAATCTGTTCGATTTTCCAGCGTATCAACGAGAGTTTCAATATGCTCGGGGTAAAACATGTCATCATCATCAAGATACGCTACATATTTACCTTGTGCATATTTCAGTGCTTCATTGAGTGAAAATGCTTTGCCATAGTTTTCTTTCCTGTTAATAAAAAGAATCCGCGAATCACAAAAGGATTCGACAATATCAGAGACATCCTGTCCACCATCGTTTACTACGATAATCTGCATATTCTCATAACTCTGATTCAATATGCTTTTCAGAGCTTTTTGAAAATATTGAGGACGATTAAAAGTCGGTATAATAACATTTACAAGCGGTTCGATTTTTTTATAATCTCTTTTCATTTACAATACATTTAATAAACTCATATCAGGTTTATTTGAAAACTTATCTTTTACTCCAGTCGAGGAATAATTATATGGCATTTTCCCTGATTTCTCAGACTCGATTTTTGCTTCAAGCTGAATAAAAATATTATTAATTTCAGCTAATTGTTTTTTAAGAGGATATTTTTCCTCAACATACCTGCGATATTGAACAGGCTCATATGAATCAGAAAGAATATGCTGACAAAATTCCTCAGCTATATTGAACAAATATTCCTGTTTGAATATCTCGCTTGCTCCAGGGAAATTATGAATCACCGGCTTAAGCCCGCAAGCCATCGCTTCGAGTAATCCCATTCCCTGGCTTTCAATAATGCTTGTAGATGCGACATAATGTTTATCCTTGAGCCATACATGCACATCTCTTTGCCAGTTTTCAAAAAATACCACATCCTGAAGCCCAAGAGCATTAACCATGTGTTTTAAATATTGTTCGAGACTTCCATCCTGAAACTGCCCTGCGAAAAACAATTTGTACTCCGGGTCAATATAATGCAGCTTCTGCATACATTGCAAAATCATCGAAGGATTTTTAACTAATCTCAGGTTTGATAAAAACACAATATTTTTACCGCGGTGTTTATCGATAAAAGAAAAACGCTCCAGATTCACTCCGCTCGGGATAGTAAGAAAGTTAGTTTTATTTTCAATATCAGGAATCCATTGAATAAGTGCGCTTTTAACAAAGCTGTTTCCTACATTAATCAGAACGTCAATATTTGACCAGTTTACTTCTACCGGCCATTGCTCATATGCTTCATATCGATGCAGCCTGATTATATTTTCACAGACCTTAGGTTTTCTGGAACCAATAACCGCAAGGTTTGTACACCACTCGAACCATGAAATGTCGCTCCATTTCATCAATTCATATAACTGTTCTTCATTATTTCCATCAAAAATTCTGACTTCAAAACGCTCTTTTAAGAATTCACAGATTTCATTAAGGAAATTCATTCCATCCCCGCCACAGAAGAACGCTATTTTGGGCCTTTTTGATTTTATTACCTTGAGCATAGGCATTAGAATTTCTTGTTTCGGGCAAATATAAAGAGACTGTAAGAGCATTTCAATAGCTCCGGCTTTATTATTTTGATTAAGAAATACATTTGCCGTCCTGTTGAGTATATCAACATTCAAAATTTTCATCTTTTTCATTTCATCAAAAAGATAGGCCGCTTCTCTTGGCCTTCCAGTTGCAAGATATATTTCCGACAGGTTCCACAAAATCTCAGCTGATTCACCATTCAATTTTCGTGCCCTGAGAAAATAAGGAATTGCTTCTTCCGAACGTCCATGACAATGCAGAATTGCTCCGATATCATTAAGAACTTGCGAATCTTCACCTTCTGTCTTTATATGCTCCTGCATAAAAGATAGCGCTTGCTCATATCGACCAGCCTGAACAGCTTCCAATCCTTTTTCATAAGAATTCTTTGTTCCGAATTGATTGTTCGGAATTCTTCCCTCCTGATTCAAGTAACCATCTGGTCCCATTTTAACTCCTTTTAATATTTGTTTTTCACATTTTAAAAAGCCTGTACGTGCAGAGTAAAACATGCTTATTAATAAATAGTGTTCAAAGTACATCCTGCACTATTGTCAAGCTATAATTAATATAGCAAATTGCGTGCCGTTCTATTTTCCCGCTTTTCACATGATATTAATGGTATTTTTACTTCATAAATGTATAAATATCAAACACTTCTCATTTCTTATATACGATACTCAATAGAAATATTAACTATATGAAGTACTTATCAAATAAAGTCTAAAAGAGAAACAGACAATACTTTTCCAGCAATTGACAAAGACATCTGATAGAGAATCTCACGGCGTGTTAAATCAACTGTTATTTGAGCAATGTCAGCTTCCTGAAGCCTTGTTGATTCATCCTCTGCCGTATATTTCATATCAGTGAGGCTTTCTTTTAAGCCTTCTAAGAAATTGATTTTCGAGCCTAAAGAAACTTCCTTCTGAACCAGGAGACTATTTATTTCCTCTACTGAGTTTAAAATTGTATCCTGAAAATCCTTGATCTGAGATTCAGACAGATTGGCATCGTTTTTAAGCAGATCTCGAACACTTATTAACATTCCAAATAAATCATAAGTTCCCGGTGAACAAACCAAATCCACGCCGGTTTCGCTGATTTGAGTAGTATCAACATATAAAACCTGTCCATTGGTTGAATTTATTACTGCAAGATTAGTATCTGTTCCATCACTTGTAAAAGTTGTAAGACCTCCATCGATGGAAAGATTCCAGTTTCCTTCTGAACCTGTAACTGTAAGCCATGTATCACCTTCTATATTGGATGTTCCTGTACCGGCCTGTGATCCTGTACTGCCGAAAAATAAACAATCTCCGCGATTGTCAGAATGAAAAACTTCTTCACCAACCAAAAGAGGATTAGTCTGCATTCCATCAGCAACTTCAACATTCCTGTTTTGTAAACTTCCATGGTATGTTACAGAAGTAATTCTACCATCAGTTCTTTCTACCTGATATGGCGCAGTTTCCGTATTACCTCCACCAAAAATATATTGACCAAGATTTTTGGTATTGGCTAATGTCACAACCTGCTCTAATATATCATTTATACCCTCAGCAGTTCTTTCTCGTGCATCATCAGTGTATATACCACTTGAAACCTGAGTAATTTGAGAACGCACGTTACTAAGTGATGAAATTATATTTTGTATTATTCCAGAGGAAAGTTCAAGAGAATCTGTCGTTTCCGTAATAGTGTTAATATAGTTATCCAGAGACTTTTGCTGAGATCCAAGACCAAGTACCTTAAAAGCGGAAGTCGCATCATCCGAAATCCTGTTTATTCGGGAACCGGTAGATGCCTGCTCCTGAAGCTTCCCCATAGCTTCTGCATTAATTAGCAAAGCATTACTGACATTATTATAAACATTACTAAGCGTTCCACTCATTTTTCACCGTTATATTATATCCATTATTATTGATACTGAATTTTGGAGAGTTCCAAGATATTTTGCCATTCCCTGGAACATCTGTTCGAAAACAAGTAATTTAGCAGCTTCGTCATTAAGGTTGACACCGCTTATTTCTCCCTGCTGGTTTGTAAAGTTCTGTATTGAAGCCTGCATATTGTCCTGAAGAATATTTCTCGTCGAAATATCTATTCCTATATCCGTTACAAGCTTGCGATAGAAATCCCCGAATGTCATAGAATTCAGGTTTTCCATTTTTATATCTTTCAGTTCTGCAAATCTCAAAACATTTTCATTGTCAGTCATCTCAGGACCAATCGAAGTCGCAATAAGTTTTGGATCATCTGAAATATTAGAGTTGACTGAAATATCAGATGCGCTTCTGCCCGAAAAGAAAGTGTTTATTCCCAAGGCTGCCAGAAGCCCGGTTGTATCACTTTGCGATAAAGCATCTACTTCAAATGTATTACCATCCGCCAAATCTCCCAAACTAAAAGAAATTTTAATTCCATTGCAAATTTCAAGTTCATCACCAGCGGAATAACCAGAACCAACGTTTAAGATTTTAACTATATCACCATTACCATCAGCGACAGAGATTTCCAGAGTGCCATTACCTACTGAACCTGTACCGGAAACATTAAATGTGAATGTTTGATTCTCAGTTCCAGAATATATCCCCGACATAGAAATAGAAGGAGCAGATGAAGTACCTGAAAAATCGCTTGCCGTTGGTTCGGAAAGTACAGCAGGCAGAAAATCAAATTCATATCCGCTATCAGCCTGTATTCTAAGTGTAGAATTAGAAACAGATGCATTTAATCCTGTAATTGCTGAAATATCAGCGGCTATATCAGTTAAGGAATCCGCTGATACATCAATAGGAATTGTTGTACGTGTCACCTGACCTGTAGCGGTATCTGTAACTCGAATAGAAAAACTACCATCAGAAAGAACAGGCTGAAAATCAGCTAAATCTTCACTTACCATTATCGAACCTGTTATATCAGTAAAAGAACCTTCAGAGCCAACACCTTGGACATGATTTTGATTTATTTGCTGGATAATTTCTGATGCGAGATTATTAAGATCATTATGAATATTCGAGATGATTCTATTTTTAAGGGAACACAAACCTCCAAGTTGACCTCCCTGTATATCTGTGGAGTAATTCGATTCACCAGCAATTGTTATGCCTAACATCCCATTTTCATCTAAACCTGCCTCTAATTCTAATGATGAAATTCCTGCACATACTGGTATTCCTTCGATACTCAGATCAACTACACCATGGTCACGCGACAAAGTCTCAACATTAACCAGTTCCGAAAGCTGTGCAATACACTGATCTCTCTGGTCACGGAGATTATTCGCATTTCCGCCGCTTATAACCAAATTTTGAATCTTACCATTCAACTCTGTTATAGATTTAGTGAGAGAGTTTATTTCCTTAACTACATTATCCGTCTCCTGCTTCAATTGTGTCTCAAGTTTTGTAAGATAATCATCGAGAAGCTGAAATCTGTTTGCCATACTTTCAGCGGAAGAAACAGCCTGTTCCTGGTATATAATTTCCGATGGATGTGCTGAAAGATCTTTTAAGGCATTGAAGAAATCATCGATTGCGGCATTAAGGCCACTTTCAGAGGAAAGCTCCCCAAATACTGTTTCAACAGATTTTAGAGTATTAAGTTCCTGTGAAATAAATGTAAATGAAGACTGCTGCCTATATATTTCCTTTTCAAGAAGAGTATCTATTGCTCTTGTTACCTCACCAATATCTACACCACCACCTAATACAGTATCCCCGATCTGTGTAGTAAAAGCAGGAGTTAAATTTAGCCTCTGAAGATGATATCCTTCTGTTGCGGCGTTGGCTATATTATTGCCGATTACTTCAAAAGCCTGTTGTGCCGCTGAAAGGCCGCTAATTGCTACATCATAACTATCCACTTACGTTCTCCTGCTTATTATATGTAATATACGCTTCATAAAATACATATTTTTCCACTATCCCCTATAAATCGCAATTCACGAGCCAGGGTTTATTATTGTCTCTATGCTCTCTAACTTTACCATTTGGATTATAATAAACTGAGTTGGTTTTAGCTGGTTCGAAAATGCTCTTTATTAACATCTTATTAAATCTCGAACATTCGGATACGAGTATTATCGTGCTTGCATATTCACTTTTAAAACTTTCAACAAGTGATTTTATTAGAGCTTTTTTTGCACTTACATAGTTTCTTTTTTCTTCAGCCAGCATGGTTGCGAGATTTGACAAAGTAACTTTTTCTATTTTACACCCGAGTAAATTAGCCAAACGCCTTCGTATCATTTGCCGTTTTAATTCATGCCCTCTATAACTATCAGATTCCATTTGAATATCGTTCAGCAATCTCATCAACTGTGCATCATCGCGTTTTATAACAAGTGCTCTCAACTCGTTCAAACGCGATAGATTGGTTTGGATATGTTCAATGTCAACATCAATACATTCCAGCATTTCATCGATTTTATTTTCAATTTCCATTGCATTCATTTTTGTTATTTTCATCCGAATTAATTTTACTTAAATTAGAAATCCGTATTACTCCTTCCCAATAGAGTTTTCTGTTTGTTGTACCTGCTCATTGCCTGGCATTGATTTATAAATATCTTTCCACAGGCCCAATCCACCCTGATCAGAGATTTCTTTAGCAAGATTTATCCAGAACAATCCATCAATTTGACCCGATGCACCATCCTTTTCAAAACCCCAGCTGCCTACTGTATTCTTCATCTCATCAAGTAGATTATTAATCAAAATAGACTCAAAATCTTTGGAGGCTTGAATTTTCTTTTGCTCCGAAGAATTTTTAAGATTAGATTTATTAATTTGCTTAACAGGCAAAGATTGATTAATCTGTTCAGGAAATATTGATTTTATATTTTCCATAAAAATAATCCTACATGATTTCAAGTTTAGCCTGAAGCGCTCCGGCTTTTTTCAATGTATTAAATATCGCTATTATGTCACTCGGTGTCGCGCCAATACTATTAAGACTCTTTGCTAAATCAGAAACTGTGACCGAACGCTGCAGAGGAATCAGACTTGCTTCTGGTTCTTCAACCTCGATCGCCGTATTCTGACCTCTTTCAGTATTACCAGCATCAGAAAAAGAAGCAACAGGCTGAGAAATCCACTCTAATTCTGATATTTTTACCACAAGAGAACCTTGTGAAATCGCTACGGCGGAAATTCCGACTTTTTCTCCAACTACAATTGTACCTGTTCGCTCATTAATAACTACTACGGCGGGAGTATCGACTTCGACTTCATACTGTGTAATTTCTGAGATAAATCCTGAAATTCTGTCATCTTCAATTCCGCTTGGAACTTTAACCTGAATGGTAGCTGCATCTGCTACTTTTGTGCTTTCAGGAAACTCAACATTAATAGCACGTCTGATTTTTTCAGCGGTTGTAAAATCTTCGTTTCTCAAATTCAAAGTAACAATTCTATCTCCAAGAACCTTTTCATAAAAATCCGCCAATTCCTGTTGTTCAACAGTTGCTCCATTTGGAATTCGTCCTACAGTCTGGTGATTTTTCGTGACTGATGATTTTTCACCTGAAGCAGTCCAGCCGCCAATTGAAACCGCACCATTAGCAACCGCGTAAACCTGACCATCGAGACCTTTGAGCGGCGTCGTATAAAGAGTGCCGCCCTGAAGACTTTTGGCGTCTCCTATTGCCGAAACACTTACATCAATACTCGAGCCTTCACGATCAAAAGGTCCAAGCTCTGTAGTTACCATAACTACGGCAATATTATTGCCTGACAAATCTTCAGGATTTAGAACAAGACCTGATTCTCTGAGAATATTAGTAAGGATTTGTCTCGAAAGTATCGATGAATCACCTGTTCCGGCCAACCCTGTAATCAGTCCTATTCCACTTAGCGGATTGCTGCGAAGACCCTGAATATCGACGATATCTTTAATACGCTCACATTTACCTGTATTTGTACTTAATGCAAGTAATAACAAAGAACAAGCTATTACAGTAAATACACTCTTTTTCTTTTTAATCATGTTATTTATTTGGGATTTCATAATTATTTTCCATAAATTAGAATGGCCAAATCAAATCAAGAATAGCACCGAGCCATCCCGGCTTTGTAAATGGAGCACTTATACCTTTATTTTTCGTTGTCAAATGAAAATCGGCAACCTGCTCACTCATAACGGTATTATCATATTCAATGTCACTCGGCCTGACTATGCCGCTTATTTCGATTATCTGTATATCACCGGCAATATCGCGTTCACGGTTTCCCATAACAACAAGATTTCCGTTTGGAAGAATATCCACAACAACCACAGTAACACTATCGCTAAAGCTTCTCTCGTCCTTATAATCAGCTTTACTTGAAAGTGAATTACCACTACCGGCTTCCATTCCATATTCACCAATATCAGCAAAGCCACCGAGTTCACCGTTAAATGAAGTTGATCTATCAGTATTTTTTGACAAATCTCTTTTGGCTTTATTATCGACTGTGCTGCTTTCGGCAACTTTTATCGTAAGAATATCACCTATCTGCCTGGCTACATCATCAGAATACAGAGTTTTCGCATTTTTACTTCGTTTGGCCCAGATTGAATTTGCCTGTAATAATCCAGAATTAACAAATAATAAAGCAAGCGATATATATAATATTTTCTTATGATTCATTTTATTCTCCTGTATTACATAGGTTCAACGCTGCCGTCTTCGTTCACTTTCGCAATAATAATTGTTTGCGAATCAACGTTTTTCACTTTTATACATTCACCAACTCTTCCATCCTGCATTGTTTTCCCTACCGCTGAAATTGTAAATCCAGGTCTAACAATACGTATTACGACATTCTGATTTCTCTTTATAATAACTTCCGGTTTCACTGTGCCTATCATATCATTGCGTATTACAGTATTGGCTTGTATTACTCTTTTTGCTACCAAGCCATATGGTGACTTCCAGTCAAGCGGTTCAGGGGAGTATGAAGGTCTTTTTTCAATTTTAATATTTTCTGAGGTTATTACCGTACCAACTGGAATATTAGTAAGAGCAACAGGTGTACGGTTTTCATATTCGAGCCTGAAAGTTATGCTTCTTGAACCAATTTTTTGATCGCCTGACGAAACCTCTATTCTTAGACTAACATAGCCGCTATTTATGCTCTTTTCGAGTTTATATGAATATTTTACATCTTCACCTGAATCAGGAATAATTAATTCCTGTGCGGCTCGAATAGGTTTCCAGCCGCTGATTGAATTGTCTGTAATATTTTTCTTTAAGAAATTATCTGCAAGTTTTGTAAAATCATCACCTGTAATAATCTGCTGTTTCCGTCTTATGTTTACTTCTTCAGCTCCCATAAATGTCACATCGGAAACAGATATTCCCTCTGAAGCCAACCTGCTCATTATAGTATGCTTTGAAATAACTATCTCTTGACCCGGCATTGAAAAACGGCCTAAATTAATTTGATTCGCCTTTTTGATAAAAGAATCCGTTCCTCTAACAATACCAACATAACCAAGTTTTAAAGTACTTTCCTGGATTGAGATTTCTCTTGGAAGATATATTTGCAGGTCAGTTTTATTCTCATTCAGAGTTTGAGCAGACTGTATATCGCCAAACAATAAGCATATAACAATAAACACAATAATCTTGTTTTTATTCATAATAATCCTCTATGTACCAATACTATTTGCTGTCCTAAGCATATCATCACCGGCTCTTATCGCTCGCGAGTTGATTTCATATGCTCTTTGTGCTGTAATCAGGTTCACTAATTCTTTTACCATTTGTACATTTGACTTTTCAAGGAATCCGGATTGTATTGAACCCAGTCCATTTTCTCCGGGAGTACCTGTAATTGCCGAGCCGCTTGCTATGGTTTCCGCGAGTAAGTTATCTCCCTCACTCGAAAGACCAGCAGGATTAGGAAAACGTGCTAATTGAATATTTCCCACAACAGATTGTGAACCGGAAGAATCAGTCACATTTACTCCTCCGTCTTTTTGTATAGTTATCTCAACTGCATCAGATAAGCCACTAATTGAAGGTTCTATTGCATATCCCTGTGACGTAACTAATTCACCATTGCCATTAACCTGCAATGCACCGTCACGAGTGTATCTTAATTCTCCGTTAGGCATAACAACCTGAAAAAATCCATCTCCGCCGATGGCTATATCAAGGTTATTACCAGTATTTTCCAGTTCACCTGCGCTAAATACTTTTGTAGTTGATGCCGCACGAACACCGCTTCCTATTTCCAATCCTGTAGGAGCAACTACACCTGATGCTACTTCTGTTCCAGATTCCTGCATATTAACATAGACCAGGTCCTGAAAATTTATCTGGCTGCGTTTGAATCCGGTTGTATTTATATTCGCAAGATTATTCGAGATAATATCCACCATCATCTGCTGTGCAGTCATACCTGTGGCTGCCGTAGAAAACGCTCTTAACATTTTTAACTCCTTTTATAAATATTGATAAATAAATATTATCCCAAAGCTACACTAAGCAGACTTTTTGAAGCTTCTTTGCTTGAATCCAGAAAATTAACGTTTGCTTCATACATTCGAGTAACCATTATCATATCAACCAGTTCTTCAATAACCTGAACATTCGATGCTTCCTGAAAACCCTGTTTAACTACAATATTTTCCGCCGCGTCAGACTGAACACCTTCTTCGGTCATTGCAAAACAATTATTTCCAACCGGAGCAAGTTTGCCCTGATTATCGCCAAAATCTACAAGTCTGAATTTTCCTATTGTAGTGCCCTGTGCACTTACAGAACCATCAGCATTAACAAACAATTCAGAAACCGAAACATTTTGGGGAATAGTTATTAATCCGGATTCTCCGGCTACAGTTCTTCCCTGCATATCTACAATCTGTCCGTTTTGATCAGTACTGAATACTCCATTTCTTGTATACAGCGGCCCATCAGGCGTTTCAATAACAAAAAATCCCTTTCCCATAAGAGCAAAATCAAGCTCACGTCCAGTCTCTGTCATATTACCTTGTGAAAAATCAAATGCTGTACTCAATTCAACAATTCCAGGTGAGTATGTCTGATCGGGAGAATTCTGTTCATCAAGAGCTTTCGAGAACGCATTGCTTCTGCGCTTGAATCCGGCAGTACTAACATTTGCCAAATTATGCGTTATGATTTCATATTCCTTCATCAACGCATCCATGCTTGAACTGACTTGTACTGCTAATTCTGACATACTTTACCTTTAGCCAATTATGGTTTCCGATATATATTCATATTTGGGTGATTTTTCTTTATGTTCCGGAAGAATCTCTTGTATACGTCTCTTGCTCAGAGAAGCTTCATTGGTTGCTTTAACCATTTCACTTAAATTCGATTCACTGAGATTAGTTAATTCAAGAGCAATAGAATAAGCTTGTTCCACTTTTTCGATATGTCTAACAACACCGACGTTTTCTATTACTTTGAAAGGTCTTGTATTATTTTTGACAAAATTTGATTGTACATTATTTCTATTGATTAAATATCCCAGTTTTAAAATGACAACAACTCTATCACCAATTTTAAATTCTACTGGCGATAAGAGTCGAAGACCGGGACCTGCCAATTCAATTAAATCAGCAGGGATGAATTTGGGAGGCTCCAAAATATCGTAATCATGTGATTCAAAATTAGTTTTTCGTTTATTTATTTGATTACCTGAAAAATCTCTTAAAAATGGAAAAGCCGCTATATATGCCGGTTCATTAACTGCAACTCTCAGAAAACGTCTTCGATTAACATACCTTATTTTGTCACTGTGCTGTAATATTAAAGTATTATTTTTCGTTCTTAGAACAAATGTATCAAATTCCCAAATTACTGAACCAGAATAATAGCGTGCACAAAAAGCATCACCAGGCTCACATTCAAACATCTCCTGTAATTGAACACTCAAGCCAATACTTGAATTTTCAATAATTATTGATTCTACTTCAATAAACTCAATTGACTCCGGATTTGTTAGATATATTTTCTTACCTTCAGATATTTTTCGGCTGCTTGGAACACCTTTTTTTATCGCCATTTTCAAAACTGAATTACGTTTGATAAAACCCATTTTCTCACGGAGCATTGATAACTCAGCACTTAAATATCTGCTTCTTTTTGCACCATATTTTGCCATTGCAACTCTTAACATCTGTGTTGCACCGCGGTCAAAAACATCACCCATGGTAAAAATGGATTCTGCAAGCCTTAGCCTTGCTCTGGTTGCAATATCCATAAGAATTTGTCTTTCACGAATATTCAAACCTCTCTTGTCAGCATATTCGATAAACAAACGATTTGAGTTCCTTTTCTTTTTAATAGCATCAAGAAGAGTCACAATAATAAATAGCATAATCAATGCAGCAAGTATAACGCCGCATATAAGAACAAATCCATCCTTAGCCCATAAATCAGAATTAAGCAAACGTAAGGCACTTAATCGCTGATTCGATGTTAAAGATGATAATGCATTCATATGTAAATTAAACATATTAACTATGCCATTCCATTCTGAGTAATTTATCTGATAAGATTCGTTAATTCTCTAAGAATATCGTTCGCAACTGTTATGCTTCTTGCATTCGCCTGAAAACCATTTTGTGCAAGAATCATATTAACAAACTCAGTAGCGACATCTGCATTCGATTTTTCCAGTGCGCCGCCGTGAACTACACCAGCACCACCAGTCATAGCCTGTGTTGAGATGGCTTCACCAGAGTTAGCCGATGAAGCATAATAGCTATTTCCGATATTTTCAAGACCCATTGAATTCTGGAACATAGCTATCTGGATTGTAGCAATATTTTTCTTAATACCATTTGAAAATGCACCGATAACAATTCCTTCATTGTTTACTGAAACAGTTGAAAGATTTCCTGCTTCATAACCATCCTGATCTTTTGCGACCGCGGTAGAATTTCCGGCAAATTGTGTTAGGCCATCCAGTTTGCCGCTTGTACCTAAATCTATATTGATTGTTTGCGGATTTAATGAATCGTGAGCATATGTTATTACGAATCGTGAAAGATCAGTGCCGGATAAACCAGAGAATGAACCATCATTAGCATCAAAGGTAATTCCTTCAATCCGCCTGTTATCCATTGTTAATTCATTCACATCACCAGTAACTGAACTCAAAACCAGATCCCAGGTGTTTGCTTCATCAGTTCGTACAAAAGCACCTGAAATAACATGTTTACCACCCTGGGCGTCATAAGTAGTTATATTCATACTTTTTACTTCCTCACCACCTATTGTAGATAATTCAAAATAAGCAGGAGTTGTTAAAGTACCATCACCTGAATATGACATAGAAATATCTGTTCTGCTATACCCGCTTGTATCATCAGTAATACGAATCTGGCCATTTACGAGTGTTGCTGTTGAACCGTCAAGAACATTCGTATTCAAATGGTTTATAATATCGCCTAAAGTCGTACTTCCATCGACGGCAAGTGTAAGACCAGAATCAAAAGCTGTCCCATCCTTATCGTAGCCGCTGAAAGTTAACGTACCAGATGTCATAGTACCACTATATTGATCAAGCTGGTCAAGCTCTGTACTTGTGGCTGCGATTGTCCCATCACCATATGTATACGATATATTTGATGTTACAACCTGTGTCCTTGGTGTGCTAAAAGATGAATCGGCACTAAGATTACCTGAAACAACGATTTCAGACGTTGCTTTTGCAGGCATGGCTACGTCATAAGGAATATGAATATTGCTATCACCAGCTATCTGAAAACCATCAGCTTCACCTTCTGAACCGATTCTTTGAACATGGTAACCTGTTGCTGGATCAACCAGATTAGAGTCTGCATCGACAGCAAACGCTCCTGCTCTTGTATAAACATCCTGTTCACCATCACTTAAAACAAAGTAGCCTTCACCTTCTAATGCAAGATCGAGAGAATTCCCTGTATTTACAATATTACCCTGAGTCAGAATTTGGGATATACCTGAAACTCCAACACCACTACCCATCTGTTGAGGATTTGTTCCACCAACACTTGATGTTGGTTGAGATGCTTTTGCAACAGTTTGACTTAAAAGCTCCGAAAAAACAATCCTACTGGATTTGAACGCGGTAGTATTTACATTCGCCAGGTTATTACCGGCTATATCAATCATTTTCTGGTGCGCCTGTAATCCTGAAACTGCCGCTGATAATGCAAAACTCATATTTTATTCTCCTTATTATCACGAGCATTTAGCACATGCTCGCACAATTTGATTTTAGTCCTATTGATTCTCTACCAAAACTACACCATCTAATCCAAGCGTGTATTTCTGATCATCACTATCTTTTACCCCAAGAAGACTTTCCTGGGTTTCAATATCATAAAGAACCGATTCAACAGTTCCTGATTTCAACTCTAAATCACCGCTTGTTTCATTTTCCATATAGAAAGCAACATTCTTGCCCATTAATGAATTAGCATAATTGCGATTAGTAGTTGAAAGAACTTCAGAAAAACTCGAATTCATACCTTCAAGCTGCGAGAGTTGTGAAAACTGTGCCAACTGCGAAGCCATATCGCTATTATCCATTGGCTCAAGAGGATTTTGGTTTTGAAGCTGTGATACCAGAAGTTTCATATAATCCATTTGGATTTGACTTGCTGAACTTGCTTCTACTGATGCCATTTTTTTCCTTTTCTAATTACAATTTATTACTAATATTCCTAAAACAACATGGAAATAAGTAGCAATTATCGTGCCAAAGAAGTATTATTTCTTTATAAAAGCAGCTATTAACACTTAATCAAAAAGAATACAAGTCACGTTTATACAAGATGTTACATATACTCAGGAAATCTGTTTCACATTATATTGGTTAAATTTGAAATAGTGTTATCGGGTTATAATTAACTATTTTTACGGAAATTTTTGCCGGTTCTTTTTATTCAAAAAGTAAAAATAATATACGAAAAACATTCAAAACCAATAAACTTTCGCTATATGAAAGTTGTATATATTAAAAGTTCGTTTGTTATTCTTAACGAAAACAAAAGCAATACAGTTGACTTAAATTGGATGCTCGATTAGACTACGCTAAAGCAAAATTAATATTAAAATAACATTAATAAAATTATTCTTACTTTACAGTAAATTCGTTAAGCTTAATAACGTATTTTCCAGAGTAGCTGTGGAGAATTGAAAGGCATTTATTAAATGAAAGAAGGTCGTTTTTCTTCTTATTCAATGCGTGAAAATTGCGGTCTGTTTGGAATTTTCGGTGATAAAGAAGCAGTAGAAAATACTTACTTTGGTCTGCATAGCCTCCAGCATCGCGGCCAGGAAGCAGCCGGGATTGCTTCGAGTAACGGCGAAACTGTTCAGTGTTATACCGGAATGGGAACGGTCAAAAGAGTATTCCGAAGAGGCAGTGAAATCCTGAATCAATTATCCAATCCGATAGCTATTGGTCATGTAAGATATTCAACCGCTGGTTCAAGTAAAGTTATAAACAGCCAGCCGCTTTTAGCTGAATACTCTCAGGGACAAGTAGCCGTTGCACATAATGGAAACCTTATCAATGCACGCCTGCTTCGGGATGAATATGAAGCGCATGGAAGCATATTTAAAACTACAAGTGACACAGAAGTTATCATCCATTTGCTTGCAAAACCAACTCATGTCTGTAAGCCTGATCCTCTTGGGCATGTCCTTAAACATCTTCAGGGAGCATATAGCCTGCTTTTCCTTTATGCTGACAGAATTGAAGCCGCTCGTGATCCATATGGAATCAAGCCGCTTTGCATAGGTAAGACAAAAAAAGGCGCTTATATTGTAACCAGTGAAACTTGTGCTTTAGACGCAATTGAAGCAGAGTTTATTCGAGAAGTCGAACCTGGGGAAATTGTTACTTTGGATAAAAAAGGCCTGCATAGTAGATTTTTTGTTACGCCAGGAAAAGTATCGTCTGCCCACTGTATATTCGAGCATGTATATTTTGCTAAACAGAACAGTACAATATTTGGAGAAAATGTCCATGAGTTCAGGAAAAAACTTGGACGCAGACTGGCAATAGAACACCCGGCAAAAGCAGATGTCGTAATACCTGTTCCTGACTCAGGAACTTCAGCAGCATTAGGTTTTGCTGAACAGAGTAAAATTCCATTTGATATGGGATTTGTACGAAGTCACTATATCGGACGAACATTTATATCCCCCGAACAAAAACAAAGAGAAATAGAAGTCAGGCTCAAACTTGGAATTATTAAGGAAGTAGTCGCTGGTAAAAATATTATAGTGATTGATGATTCAATCGTTAGAGGTACAACAACCAGAAGCAAAATAAAAACATTACGCCAGGCCGGAGCAAAAGAAATTCATCTAAGAATAAGCTGCCCTCCAATAAGATTCCCATGTTTTTACGGCATTGATTTTCCAACAAAGGAAGAGCTGCTCGCTAATAATCGTAATATTGAACAAATCAAAAAATTCCTCGACGTTGATAGTATGGGATATATTTCCCTGGATGGAATGTTGGATTGTGCAATAAAAAGTCCGGAGGAATACTGTACAGCTTGTTGGAGCGGCTCATATAGAATACCTGTAGATATGCCTGTGAGTAAGTACTCACTGGAAAGTTATCAATTGAATATGTTTGACGAATTTTTGGAAATATAAATTATAACATTTATGGCAAACTATATAAGTTACGAGAAATCCGGCGTAAGCATTGATGCTAACGAGGACATGATTAAAAAGATTTGGCCTGCCGTATCAAGAACATACAGTCCAAGAGTGATTGAATCTGAAGGCGGATTCGCCGGAATGTTCAGGCTGGATTACGACGAGAAACTATTTAAGAAAAATTATAAAAACCCGGTTCTCGTTTCCTGCACTGACGGCGTTGGAAGCAAGGTGCAATTAGCGGCACAGATGAAAAAATATGATACTGTTGGCATTGATCTCGTTGCAATGAGTATTAACGATATGCTCGTTGTCGGCGCAGAGCCTTTATTCTTTCTGGATTATATCGGCACACACAAACTTGAGCCGGATATTATCGCAGAACTCGTAACAAGCGTCGCAGCCGGATGCAAACAGGCTGATTGCTCACTCATAGGAGGAGAAACCGCTGAGATGCCGGACACTTACAAAGAAGGTGATTTCGATTTGGCCGGTTTCGGAGTTGGCGTAATAGAAAGAGACAAAATTATCAATGGCAAAATTGTTCAAAACGGAGATGTAATTCTCGGTCTTGCCTCAAGCGGAATACATAGCAATGGATATTCTCTTGTACGTCATATCTGTTTGAAACAATTAAAACTTAAACTGACCGATACAATCGATGAGCTTGATGGAAAAGTTCTTGGCGAAGTTCTTCTCGAACCTACACGAATCTATGCAAAGTCTATCGTCAAACTTCTGGGCAAATACAAAGTCAAACGTGTTGTCCATGGCATGGCACATATAACAGGCGGCGGAATTATTGAAAATCTTCCACGAATACTACCTGATAATTGTAACGCTGCAATAAAAAAGCAAAGCTGGCCAAAACATAAGATTTTCACTTTCCTACAGGAAAAAGGACCCGTTGAAGAAAATGAGATGTACAGAGTTTTCAATATGGGTATCGGGTATATCTTAATAGTTGCTCAGGATTTCGCAGATTCGATTAAGATGAAACTCGAAAAATATGGAGAGAAAGTTTACAAAATCGGCAAGATTACACCCGGCACAGGAAAAGTCGTACTCAAATAACTCACTGCTCCCTGTTACAGGTTGTAGTCTTTGATTTTCCGGTAAAGAGTTCTTTCACCTATACCGAGCATTTTAGCGGCCTTCTCGCGGTTTCCATCTGTTTTGGCAAGTGTCTCGGCAATTGCGTGTTTTTCCAATTCATTCAGTGACATACTGTCATCACCTAACATTGATGATACATCACGAGGTGCAGCCAACTGCGGCCTTTTCGCTATATCAGGCGGGATGTCAATTACATCAATCTTATCACGGTCGCACATTACTACCATTGTTCTTATACTGTTTCTAAGCTGACGGATATTACCCGGCCAGTCATATTTTAATAGAGTTGATAACGCTACCGGTGTAATTCCTGTAACTTTAGAGCCAACTTCTTCAGCGGCTTCTTTAAGAAAGAAATCGACAAGAGGAGGAATATCTTCTGATCTTTCACGAAGAGAAGGAAGTGAGATATTCACACCCTTTATTCTAAAATACAAGTCTTCCCTGAACTTCTTTTCGTCTATCAATTCTGATAAATTCTGGTTTGTTGCGCTGATTATTCGCACGTCAACATTAATAGGCTTGGTTGAGCCTACAGGGACAACTATTCCATCTTCAAGCACTCGAAGAAGCTTAGCCTGAGAATTCGGTGTCATATCACCAATTTCATCCAGGAACAAAGTACCCTGATTAGCAACTTCGAAAAGACCTTTTCTATCAACTGCAGCTCCGGTAAAAGCTCCTTTTGTATGACCAAATAACTCGCTTTCCAGTAATGTCTCTGTCAAACCTGCACAATTAACCGGCCTGAATGGCTTGTTCCATCGCTTCGAGTTATTATGAATCGCGCGAGCCATTAGTTCTTTTCCCGTGCCGGACTGACCTTCGATGAGCACAGAAATATTAGTAGGTGACACCCTGCGAAGAACTTCTACGATTCCTTTCATGGCGGGACTTTGCGGCAATACACCTTCGAAATAAAAATCTTCTTTGTCTGGTTTTCTTTTTCCCGCATCACGCCCCTGAGAAGAATCTATCTTTTGACTGGCTTGAGTCACTAAAGTACGAAGCTGACCAATATCAATAGGCTTTACAAGATAATCGAATGCACCGAGTTTAATTGCTTCCTTACAGGTATCAATTGTTGCGTATGCTGTTATTAAAATCACTTCAGTTCGACTGTCATGTTTTTTCGCTTCGGTAAGAATTTGTAAGCCGTCAATTTCACTGTTCAATTTTAAATCAGTGACAACAATATCTATTGTTTGGCTATGAAGAATTTCCAGTGCGTCTTTACCGTTATAGACAGCGATCGCCTTATCGCATAATTTTTCAAGTGCTTCGGCAACACCGTCGGCATGTTCACGCTCGTCATCGACAACAAGTATAATTCCCGCCTTCTGGCTCAATTTGTCACCTCACGAATCATCGGCAATTTGATTGTAAAAGCAGTTCCCTTGCCCTGCTCACTTTCTACAGTTATCGTTCCTCTATGCAGTTCGATAATTTTCTTTGCGATAGATAGTCCAAGCCCCCTTCCCTGGCTATGTGATGAATAATAAGCATCGAAAATATGAGGCAAAACTTCGGCTGATATGCCGCAGCCGGTGTCACATATCTGAACAAAAACTTCATTGTCTTGACTGAAAGTTCTTATTATCAATTCTCCGCTACCACTCATAGCCTGTTGGGAGTTTATGAAGAGATTCAAAATCACCTGTTTAATCATATCCGCATCAAGTCTGCACGAAAGTTTTTCATGGGATAATGATTGACGTATAGTAATAGAGTGACTTGAAGCTTGCGGCAAATAGAAATCAATCATATCACTAACAAGCTCATTTAAATCAACATCGCTTAATTGAGGCTCATTATGATCAAGATAACGAAGAAAACTATCAAGTATCTGTTCGAGTCTGTCCGCTTCTTTTTCGACTACGGAAATTTTTCTCATAGCTCTCGACAAAGTGCGTTCCGCTCTTTCAGACGACATATCACTTAAACAGGAAGAACTTAAATCTGTAAGCTCTTCACTGATTAGTTTTAAATTGACTTTAATTGTAGAGAGGGGATTTTTAATCTCATGTGCAAGCTGACCGGTCAGTTTGCTTAATTGCTCAAACTGTTCAAAATTATCTTCTTTGCCAGTCTGAATATTGTCATCTGCCATGACCATAATACATCATTAAAAATTGAAGTGACGAAAATAAGTTAAAGTGCCTAAAGTGAGATTTAAAGATTCATATAACATTATTATCTTTTAACTTTAGACACTTTTAACTTTTGACTTTTTTATTCTTCTTCCTTCTTTTCCTGCTTCGATTCTTGCAGAGCCGCTTTACGTGAAAGTTTTAGTCTGCCTTGATCGTCAATTAATATCAGTTTCACATCTATCAGGTCGCCTACTTTGCAAACGTCTTCGGCGTTTTTAACATAACTATCACTCAATTCGCTTATATGGCAAAGCCCTTCAACGCCCGGAATTATTTCAACAAATGCTCCGAAATCCTTTATAGAAACGACCCTTGCGTTTTGGTAAATCTTTCCAACCTTTGGCGGCTGGGTAAGACCTTCAATTATTTCTTTAGCTTTAAGATGGCCATCGCCGTCAACACAGCTAATAAAAATAGTACCATCTTCTTCGATTTCGATTATTGTATCAGTTTGTTCCTGAATACTCTTAATCATCTTGCCGCCTGGGCCGATTATTTTTCCAATAAACTCAGGATCAATTTCAATACTAATCAGTTTCGGTGCATAAACACTTAACTCGGATCTTGGTGAGCTTATAGCATCGTTCATCTTCTTGAGTATTTCAAGACGAGCGACTTTTGCTCTTTCGAGCGTCTCAACCATAATGCTATGGGCCACTCCCTCTGCTTTGATATCAAGCTGAATAGCAGTAATACCTTTAGTAGTTCCGGCAACTTTGAAATCCATTTGTCCGTAATGGTCTTCTTCGCCGACAATATCTGTAAGAAGCTCATAGCGTCCTGTCTCATCGCTTATCAATCCAATTGAAATACCAGCTACGGGATTTTTAATCGGAACACCAGCATCCATAAGAGCCAGAGTACCACCACAAACAGATGCCATCGAACTTGAACCGTTAGATTCTGTAATATCCGAAACAAGCCTGATTGTATATGCGAACTGCTCATTTTCAGGCCTTACTGCTTCAAGAGCTTTTTCAGCAAGCGCACCATGTCCAATTTCCCTTCGTCCTACGCCACGAAGAGGTTTTACTTCTCCGACAGCGAACGGGGGGAAATTATAATGCAATGTAAAGCTTTGAGCATATTCATCCTGGAGACCGTCGATAATCTGTGCATCACGAATTGTTCCAAGCGTAACATTAACCAAAGCTTGCGTTTCACCTCGTGTGAATAATGCAGAACCGTGGGTTCTCGGTAAAATTCCGACTTCACAATCTATCTGACGAACATCACTGTAACCTCTGCCGTCTGGTCTTTTACCTTCGAGCAGGAGTTTCTTAACGATTTTCCCTTCGATTTCAGAAAGAATTCTCTTTATAATCGCTTTTTCATATCTAATTTCATCATCTACCGGGAAAATTTCACCATTATCATCTTCATTAGATTCACTATCTTCATCAATAACAGCCGACTTTTTAGCTTCAGGACAATAGCTTGTAATAACCTGTTCGAAAAGGTCCTTTACAGCCCTGTTACGATCTAACTTGCCGGGAATTTGTTTCAACTCGTATAGTTTATCAGAAATTTGTGATTCAATTCTGGATTGAAGATCCTGATCAATTTCAAACAGAATGAGTTCTTTATCAACGCCGACTTTATCCTGCAATTCATTAATCATATCGCAAACTTCGGCTACAGTTTTCTGTGCGGTTGCGATTGCGTCGGCGACTACATCTTCAGACACTTCTTTTGCGGCAACTTCAATCATATTCATTGCTTCTTTACGACCGCCAAGAAGTAGGTTCAAATCTGCTTCTTCCAACTGTTTATGAGTAGGATTGATTACAAATTCGCCATTTACTCTTGCCAGGCGGCATGCACCAATAGGTCCCAGGAATGGGATTTTACTTATTGTAAGTGCGGCACTGGCTCCTACCATAGCAAGAATATCCGGATCATTTTCACGGTCAGCACTTAAAGTACTGGCGATAATCTGTACTTCCTGAAAATATCCATCTGGAAATAAAGGCCTGATTGGCCTGTCAATTTGACGAGATGTGAGCGTTTCCTTTGTACTTGGTCTTCCCTCGCGTTTTATAAAACCACCCGGGAACTTGCCGGCGGCACTGTGTTTCTCGCGATATTCAACACTTAGCGGGAAAAAATCTATATCTTCAAATCTCGGCGGTGCTACTACAACAGTGACCAGTACAACTGTCTCTCCATACTGAACTACTACAGCACCATCAGCCTGTTTTGCGATTTTTCCGGTTTCAATAGATAAGATTCTGTCCCCAATTTGTCTTTCGACTCTTGTTACATTAAACATAGACTACCTCTAATTAATGTTTAGCGTAAAGCGGACAGCGTTCAGGGTTTAACTATAGACATGCCAAACCACAAACGCTATTCGCTTTACGCTACTCTATATTTTATTTTCTTAAACCTAATCGGGATATTATTGCCCTATAGCGTTTAACGTCCTTATTACGCACATATTTAAGTAATGCAGACCTGTTTCCGACCATTTTAAGCAAACCGCGACGCGATGAGTGATCCTTCTTATGTACCTTAAGATGTTCCGTCAGATCATTTATCTCTTTGGTCAATAATGCAATTTGTACTTCAGGTGAACCTGTATCACCTTCATGAGTCTCGAAATCATTAACAATCTGTGTTTTAACTTCTTTACTTAGCATATTTTATATAAACCCTTTCTTATAAGCGCTTTATGCTATATTAAACATTATTATAAAATTTAAAGCTGTTATTCTAATCTGTTCGTACCAAAGATGCAAGAAAATTTGATTAAAAGATAAAAAAATGGTTTTTTTATCTCAAACTCTTAAATGTACTGGGAGAAATCCCCAAAATCCTTTTAAATACTCTTGAGAAATGAAATGGATCACTAAAACCAAGTTCAAAGGCAATTTCTTTTACTGAAGAGTTCGGTAGAAGGAGTCTTTGGGCAGCAAAATTCATTTTCAGACGCATCAGATATTGATATGGACTCCGTTTGTCAAAACGCTTAAAAAGCCTGCAAAGATATGCGCTATCAATATTGCATTCTTCAGCGATTTGCTCAAGGCTTCTCAGATTCATGTAATTCTTTTGTATTACGTCCCGTATACTTTGATAAGTACAAAAAGCCGCTGAAGTTCGTGAATTTTCAACTATTGACGTTTCTGCAATTTTCAGAATTAGCTGCTCTAATATTGCTTTACATAAAAGCAGTGAATATCGACTGTCGGCCTGACCATTCTTAATCAGGTCCTCAAAAATCTGAAGTATTACTTCAGGAGAGGAAACCTGAACTACCCGCCCGGGAGCCAGAGCGAACTTACTAAGCATCTTCGGTGCATCTGAACCAATAAAATCCACAAAATATTTAACGAGGGGATCGTCAGCTTCTGATGACATAACATGAGCTATACCAGGTCCGTAAGAAAAAATCCTTCCAGTATAAAGATCATATTCTGTATTATTAAGAGTAACAGTTCCTTTACCTCTTGCGACAAATTCAATGGAGTAGAATGGAAAACTTGGACGGTCGATTCTATAGTTTGGTTTACAGCGTTCGCGACCTCCACAAACAACCTTTAACGCATGATTTTTTCGAAAATGTGCGTCAAGGTAAAAACGATTGGCTTCAAGTACCTGCTGAGAAAAAAAATCCGGATCTTTTTTAATGTACAAAGCCATATTCACCAAAACCTCAAAAAGGTCAATAATTGTCATGTATTAGACAAGTATTGACATATATTTTATACAAAACTATATTATACTATATATTTATAAAAAGTAAAGAGTCAATAAGATACATGTAGTATTTGTTACAGTTTTTAGCAAGTACATCAAAACCTATACAAAGAAAGGTAGAAAATGGTTAAAAAAAGTAATCAAATAGCGGCAACAACGCTAAATAAAAATGATTTAATTGTAATTGGCGGCGCAGGGGGATTTATAGGCGGCGCATTAGTTAGATATTTTCATGATCAGGGTTTCACACGTATTCGTGCTGTCGATAAAAAACCACTTCCAGATTGGTACCAAAGAACACCTGGAGTAGAATGCCTTTGTATGGATTTGCAGTACGAAGATAATTGCAAACGGGCCTGTGAAGATGCTGTGGAAGTGTACAATCTTGCTGCCGATATGGGCGGAATGGGTTTCATTGAGAGATTCCGTATTGAATGCCTGCGCAGTATATTGATAAACACTCACATGGTCGAAGCGGCATACAGGGCTGGAGCAAAACGCTTTTTCTTCTCATCTTCAGCTTGTGCGTATAATGTAGAACTGCAAAAAGATCCAAATTCACGAGCCTTAAAAGAAACCGATGCGTATCCTGCAATGGCCGAAAGAGGTTACGGCTGGGAAAAACTCATGTCCGAAATGTTTTGCCAGGAATACTGGGCGGAACGTGGTTTTGAAACTCATATCGCTCGTTTCCACAATGTTTACGGTCCATGGGGAACATGGGTTGGCGGCAGAGAGAAAGCTCCGGCAGCAATGTGCCGCAAAGTTATTGAAGCCAAAGATACAGGCTCAGACGAGATTATCATCTGGGGAGATGGCACTCAAACTCGTAGTTTTATGTACATCGATGATTGCGTAAAAGGTGTCGATATGATAATGCACTGTGACGAACTTATCGCTGTACCAATCAACCTTGGGACAAGCCATCTTATTTCTATTAACGACCTGGTTTCTTTATCTGAAAAAATCGGTGGAGTCACTTTGAAACGAATATATGATCCGGATATGCCAAAAGGTGTAGCCGGACGAAACAGCGACAACACATTCATCAAGCAGATACTTAACTGGGAACCAGATACACCGCTTGAAGATGGATTAAAGAAAACATATAATTGGATTGAGCAGCAACATAAAGACCGTAAAGCTGGCAAGAAAATTGTAGATTAAAACTTAGCGTGGAGCGTAAAGCGTTTAGCGTTCAGATTTTTCTATCCCCCGTACCCTGACGCTATACGCTGAATTTCATGATAATAGAAGAAAACAGCCAAATAACGGAAGTCATTGGTAATATACCTTACAGGCTCGCTCTTGCAGGAGGTTGGATTGACCAGCCGTTTATTTCCAAACACAATCCTTCTCCACCTGGCTCGATGGTTGTTGTTTGTGTTGAGCCGCAGTTCTGGTTCATGGAACGAGCCGGAATTAGTACAGGCACTCGAAATATTGCTTTGAAACTCTGGAAAGACGGCTTGCCCGAACTTAATCCAGATGAACTTGTGCGACTACTTTATATTGAAGAAAATAAGGGTAAGAATGAGCCGTCAGGTTCTCAGGATATGATTGGACTTATCTATCCAGGTATTAACAGGATAGATTATGATTTCAAGCATCATGAGGGAATCTTTCCAGTGCATATCGAATCAAACAATGATTCGCAAACAGCTTCATGGTTAGAGAATGTGATTAATATTTTACCAGTAGCTCCACGGCCAGAAGGTTACAATCCTCTGGAAACGAAAAACATGGAACCTGAATGGATAGCCAGACTTGGAAACTCAGGTAAAATGTGTTATGAAGCTATTATCGAAAAGGATATCAATGCTCTTGGCCAATCAATGAACGAGTGCATGTTATGCTGGGAACAAATTCTACCGGGAACCGTTCGACATAATGTAATAAAAACAAATCTAATGTCACTGCTAAAATACTATCAATCCCAATACCCGGGAGCGATGTATTCAGGCTGCGGAGGCGGTTATTTGTATGTTGCCTCAGAGACCCCTATACCAGGTGCTTTCAATATTAAAGTAAGGACCGACAATAAAAATGACAAATAAAAGAAACAATGTTGTTGTATATGGTGGATTCGACGATATTCGCTCGCCTGATATACGTTTTTTACATGAAGCATCTCAGTTTGGCAATCTATATGTTTTTTTGTGGAGTAATGAGTTTATACAATCCGTAACAGGAAAGGCTCCAAAATTTCCTGATAGTGAGCGTTTATATTTTCTGGAATCAATCCGTTTCGTGCATAAAGTCTTTATTGTAAATCAACCTTCGAACGAAATGGAGTTTTCTGCAATTCAAAATATTAATCCTTCTACATGGATCGTTAGAGAAGATGAAAATACTTCTGCTATAAAAAGTTTCTGTGAAAAAGAAAAAATTGAATTCAGAGTTCTGAAAAAATCTGATATGATGGACTTCCCGAAAGATTTTGAATCTGAACTGTATGAGAATGATCAAAAAAAGGTTATTGTAACCGGCTGCTTTGATTGGTTTCATTCGGGACACGTTCGATTTTTCGAGGAAGTTTCAGAAATGGGTGATTTGTATGTCGTCGTTGGAAATGATGCAAATGTCAGGGCATTGAAAGGCGAGAACCACCCAATGTTTTCACAGGAAGAACGTCGTTATATTGCCGGTTCTATCCGTTTTGTAAAACAGGCTCTGATTTCGACAGGAATGGGCTGGCTCGACGCAGAGCCAGAGATAAAAAGATTAAAACCTGACATTTATGCAGTAAATGAAGATGGCGACAAACCTGAAAAGGAAAAATATTGTCAGGAAAATGGCATTGAATATGTAGTACTTAAACGTTTGCCTAAAGAAGGACTTCCAAAACGACAAAGCACGGTGATGCGTGGTTTTTAATACTAAGAATATTTTGCCTGAAAGATTCTTATGAAAAAGGCATTCAAAAGATACTGCAAGTGCATTGAACTTAAAAGCGATCCGAATCTCATCAGAGAGTACAAGAAACTTCATGATATTGGAGCAACCTGGCAGGAAGTTACCAATGGCATGAAAAAAATTGGTATCCTGAACATGGAAATATACATATCTGGTACAACTCTGTTTATGATAATGGACACAAAAGCAGACTTTAATCACGAGCAGGCCATGTCAAAACTTGCAACCCTGCCGCGTCAGTCTGAATGGGAAGCTTTAGTATCGAAATATCAGCAAACAAGCAGCGATTCATCAGCCGGACAAAAATGGAAACTGCTCGAGCGAATATATAAAATGGATCAGAAGCAGCAGGAAAATCCAGAAAATGGGTACATTGAAGGAACATATATTTGAATGACAGCTTCAATAAATTAAAATTTTTATAGAAAGGGAATTTATATGAAAAATACGCTAATCGTAATAATCATATTAAGCATTTTCATCGGTGGTTTTAGTTGCTCAGGTACTGCCCTGAATAGCACACAAAGTAAAGACCCTAACGCTTTCCACAAATGGGCAGATTCCCCGCCAATGGGCTGGAACTCATGGGATTGTTTCGGCGCAGGTGTTACTGAGCAGGACGCTTTAGCAAACGCCGAATATATGGAAAAAAATCTCAAATCTCACGGCTGGAGCATCGTTACGATAGACATACAGTGGTACGAACCTTTGGCTCACACAGACCAATATCGAAGATTTGCGGCTTTGGAGATGGATGAATATGGACGATTACTTCCTGCGCCAAATCGATTTCCATCGACAAAAGAGACTCGTTCTTTCAAACCTATAGCTGATAAAATTCATGCAATGGGACTCAAGTTAGGTGTACACCTGATGCGCGGCATTCCTCGTCAGGCAGTTGACCAGAATGTGCCAATTCTCGGAACAGATGTTCACGCTGCCGATATTGCAAATACAAGGTCAACATGTGCATGGAACACGGATATGTACGGCGTAGATATGACCAAGCCCGGCGCGCAGGAATATTACGACTCAGTTTTTGCTTTGCTCGCTTCATGGGAAGTCGATTTAGTAAAAGTTGACGACCTTTCTGCACCAAGTTATAATCAGCCGGAAGTTGAAGCAATTCGTAAAGCAATCGATAAAACCGGCCGCCCTATTATCCTATCAACGTCACCTGGAGCAACTCCTTTGAGTGCAGGCGAGCATGTTCAGGAACACGCAAACATGTGGCGAATCAGCAATGACTTCTGGGACACATGGTCAGGACTATACGCTCAATTCAAAAGACTCGACGACTGGACACCTTATCGTGGACCGGGACATTTTCCAGATGCAGATATGCTCCCGATTGGAAACTTACGCACATGGCAGGAAAATAATTCATGGACCCGTTTTACAGAAGATGAACAAATCACTCTGATGACACTCTGGTCGATTGCCCGTTCGCCGCTTATCATTGGTGGACATATGCCGAATAATGATGAGTTTACACTCTCACTACTAACCAATGACGAACTTATCGAAGTCAATCAAAACTCAACAAATAACAAACAACTATTCAACCAGGAAAATCATATCGTCTGGGTAGCAGATGTCCCGGATTCTGAAGATAAGTATGTCGCATTTTTCAATGCAAGACCTGCACCAGCACCACGCGGACGTGGAAGACGCGGCGGTTTTGGTTCCCAAAGAGGAGCTACTCCTACTGTAGTTGATCCATCAGAAATGGAGCCGGCAGAAATTTCCATTTCACTTTCAGACCTCGAAATATCAGGTCAATGTAAGGTTCGTGACCTTTGGGAACACAATGACCTCGGTACGGTTTCAGAAAAAATTACAGCTACTGTAAATTCCCACGGAGCTGTTTTATATAGGATTACACCTTAAAAATAAACTAAATATAAATGAATGACACCACCTGAAGCTGATTGTAATTATATCATAATTCAATCAATTACTGGTGATACAAAATTATATTTGGGTTCAAACGGCGAGCCTTCCAGAGTCAATGACTGGGTAAGTGTACCCGAGACAAGAGCCGAACTGCCGCCAACCTGTATTTGCAAATTATCGGGTCTGACTTCACGTTTGCCGTCTTTGCCAACAACCAGCGATAATTGCTGCGTAGTAATCGTAAATATCACTTTCTTGCTCTGACCGGCTTTAAGCGGTACACGAGCAAAACCAACCAGTTTCTTGTTCGGCGTAGCAACAAGAGTTGCCTGCTCTTCTGTTCTGAATGGAGGTTCCGGCATAGTCGCAGGGTCGAAAGACGGGACATCGCGATTGAGATAACATTGCACGACTTCTTCGCCATCGAGCTTGCTTGTATTTTTGACTGTAACGGAAACTTTAACATCGTCACTTGTGTCGGATTTTGCAGGAACGTTCAAGTTTGAATACTCAAAAGTACTGTATGACAAGCCGTGTCCGAACGGATACAGAACAGGCTTGGTAATATAGCGATAAGTTCGACCTATCATAGTATAGTCTATAAGTTCCGGCAAATCGGCACTGGATTTATAGAATGTAACCGGCAACCTTCCCGCCGGATTATATTTACCGAATAATACATCCGCTACAGCATCACCACGCTGGCCGGGATACCATGCCTGAATAATCGCAGGGACATTTTCGCCGGCCCAGTTCAATGCGACCGGACTTCCCGAGCAATTAACTACTACTACAGGTTTATTGCCCGCGGCACGAGTTACGGCTCGAACAAGACCATCCTGGATTACAGGCAGTCCAAGTGAAGTGCGGTCAAATTCTTCACCTTCCTGAGAACCATCGAGGCCAACTACCAACACAACCGCATCAGCTTTTCCGGCGACGCTAACTGCTTCGCTGTAAAGGCTTTGTCCTGAAGTATTAGCCGGCAAACCATCTTCTGTCGGTTTTGTCCATGCTAACTGGAACAATGGCTCGCTACTTGAATCGGAAGACCGTGTCACAGTGACTCCCGGATTATCCTGCGTAGCGCCATA
>JAFGPS010000159.1 GCA_016936075.1 Sedimentisphaerales bacterium
GATCCGCGCCGCACTGATGCCAATGCTCCACGAGCTCCACGAATATACCATTATTCACAGGAAACAGGCAAAGTTGAAGTAGTACGTGAGGTTCCGGAGCAACCTATGGTTCTGGCTTTGGATAAAGCGGACAACTTGATGGCCGTTTTATATCAAGGTAATGGAGCAATAATAGCTTTCAATCCCAAAGATAAAAACAGCCAAGTTAAAATTCTGGAAGCTCAGCCTCCATCGCCGCGTCCCGGTTTGACCGCATTTATACCGGTAAATCGCTGGAACTGGACTTCTGAAACCGAATCAATTAATAGAGAACAAAAGCCTAAGGAATTTCATTATATCTCACCTGATGGCACCGCTTATTTCCCTGCTGATTCAGGTTTTATTTCAGGTGCATCTTCGTGGGGTGTAAAAATGGCCGATTTGATTAGAGCTTTTAAAGTTGATAAAGTCTTACCAGGCCAAAAGTTTTATGTTACAAATGAAGTAGGACTGAATACTTTCTCGTTCACAATGGGACCGGACGGCAACCTCTCTGATGGCAAGCTATTTGTCAATGAAGGCGGCGAAAGCATAGCAATCGATGAAAAAGGAAATGTTTACCTCGCAGCCGGAAATATTCTTGTTTACAATCCGTCAGGAAAACAAATCGATACAATCCAAGTTCCGCAAAGACCCATCAGTATCGCTTTCGGTGGAACGGATAACAAAACACTATATATTACCGCAAGGTCATCACTTTATAGTGTACGTACAAAATTTGCAGGACGATAATTTAAATCTTCCACTGGAAATACTTGTATTATGAAAAGATATATTTCAGTATTTACTCAATAACTAATACTGAATACGATTAATTAATGCGCTTAGATACTACACTTTTTTGAAAATAAATTTATGCGAGTCAGAGTCAATTTTGATTTTGTCTCCTTCGGTGAATTTACCTTCAAGAAGTTCGCTTGCCAATTGATTTTCCAGCCGCTGCTGAATTGCGCGTTTTAACGGCCTTGCTCCAAAAGTCGGATCGTAACCTTCTTCCATAATTTGTTTGCGGGCGTTATCGGTAAATTCGACTTCAATATTACGGCTGCGCAAACGCTCTTCAAGATATTTCAACTGTATATCAACAATCTTCGTCAAGTGGTCGCGATTAAGCATATGGAAAACAATTACTTCATCAATCCTGTTTAAAAATTCAGGTTTGAAAATTATTTTCAGAGCATCTTTTACATGTGCTTCAATTTCCCAGTCCGCTCCGGAATCTTCTGTCAATTCCTGGATTTGCTGGCTTGCGATGTTGCTTGTCATAATAATGACAGTATTCTTGAAATCGACTGTCCTGCCTTTTCCATCAGTGAGTCGGCCATCATCGAAAACCTGTAACATTACGTTGAATACATCAGGATGGGCCTTTTCAATTTCATCGAGCAATATCACAGAATATGGTTTGCGGCGAACCGCTTCAGTAAGACGTCCCCCTTCTTCATAGCCGACATAACCGGGAGGAGAACCGATAAGACGCGCGACGGAATGCGACTCCATAAATTCGCTCATGTCTATACGAATCATAGCATGAGGGTCATTGAATAAAAATTCTGTAAGTGCCCTTGCCAATTCAGTTTTTCCCACGCCGGTCGGACCAAGGAATAAAAATGTCCCTATAGGTCTGTTCGGGTCGGAAAGACCGGAGCGGCTCCTGCGAACTGCGTTACAAAGCGCAGAGACTGCTTCATCCTGACCGACTACACGTTTACGAATCAACTCTTCCATATTCAGAAGTCGTTCGCGTTCGCCGCTCAATAGTTTGGCAATAGGAATAGATGTCCAGTGTGAAACTATTTCGGCTATATGCTCATCGTTTACTTCATTCTGAATTATACCCTGATTGGATTTTGCAAGTTTCGTTTCTTTGTCCTCAAGCTCTTTTTTGAGATTAGTGATAGTTTCATACTTCAAACGTGCTGCGGTTTCAAGCTCGCCTTTTCGCTGGGCGTCTCCAAATTGATTCTGCGCGTTTTCAATTTTTTGCTTAAGTTCTTTTATCTGGTCAATGCCACCTCGTTCATGCTCCCACTGAGCCGACAAAGTTTTGTCCTGTTTTTGCAGTTTATTAAGCTGCTTTTCAGCTTTTTCGAGCCGTTCTTTACTTGCGTCATCAGATTCTTTTTTAAGGGCTTCTCGCTCAATTTGCAGCTGTATGATTTTCCTTCGAATGCTATCCAGCTCAGAAGGTAGTGAATCATTTTCAATCCTAAGTTTTGAAGCGGCTTCATCTATCAGGTCGATAGCTTTATCGGGCAGCCAGCGGTCAGTAATATAACGATCAGACAATGTCGCTGCGGCAACAAGTGCGGCATCTGTAATACGAACGCCATGATGTGTATCGTAACGGTCCTTCAGGCCGCGGAGAATTGCTATAGTTTCCTCGACACTCGGCGGATCAATCGTAACAGGCTGAAAACGTCTTTCAAGAGCAGCGTCTTTCTCAATATATTTTCGATATTCATCGAGAGTCGTCGCACCGATACAACGAAGTTCGCCGCGGGCAAGTGAAGGCTTTAGCAAATTACCGGCATCGACTGCTCCTTCTGCTTTGCCTGCGCCTACAATAGTATGAAGCTCGTCGATGAAAAGAATTATCTGCCCTTCTGCGGAGATAACCTCTTTCAAAACGGCCTTGAACCTGTCCTCGAACTCACCTCTGAATTTCGTACCGGCGATTAAAGCTCCCATATCCAGTGCAATGATTCTTTTATCTTTTAAGCCTGTAGGAACATCACCTGCGATTATCCTTTGGGCAAGTCCTTCGACTATCGCGGTTTTACCTACGCCGGGTTCGCCGATGAGAACTGGATTATTTTTTGTTCGCCTATTTAAAACCTGCATACATCGTCGAATTTCTTCGTCACGTCCTATAACCGGGTCAAGTTTCCCCTTCCTTGCCATTTCGAGCAGGTCGATTCCATAGCGTTCGAGTGCTTTATATTTATCTTCAGGATTAGAATCCGTAATTTTTTCTGGACCACGAACATCCTTCAATGCGTTTTCTATTTGTTCGAAAGTGACTGAATTCAGGCGTAATATTTCCTTTGCATCGCTTTGTATTGAAGCCAATGAAAGAAACAAATGTTCTGCACTAAGATACTCATCGCCCATTTTATCTGCCCTATTCTGGGCATCGAGAACAACCTGGCTGAATGCCGGGTCTGGCATTATCATAGCCTGGTTATTGCCCTGCGGTAAACGAGTGAGTTCGCTTTCAGTCATTTCTTTTATCCGGCCTACATTTGCGCCGATTTTCTTTAAAATATCTACAACTACACCTGTATCATCACTGCAAAGTGAACTTAAAAGGTGCAGCGCAGATGTTACCGTATGCGATTTGGCCATTGCGATTTGCTGTGCGGTCGCCAATGCTTCCTGTGCTTTTAATGTAAATTTATCAAATTTCATAATCCATACCTCTATTTATATATAGTCATTTCATATATTAAAAGCAAACACCATGCCTAAAGAAAAGAAAATCGTAACTACTTTATAAATAAAGAGATATGATTTTATGGGATTTTAGGGTGTGCCAATATGGCAGAAAAACAGGTTGTCTTTTCAGATTTATATTCGAGTGAAAATCTAATAGAATGGTATAAATAAAGAAAAAGGGGAAATCCGCGTTAAAGTGGAATTTCCCCTATGATGCAAAATTTAAGTAAGTTAAGTTCAGGAATTACTGATAACTAAACAAAATATTTTACCTCGTCATAGGTAAATTTACCCAGCCGGTGTTGATATTATAAATAAATTGACCCCGGGAACGAGAGCTGATAAATATTTCGTCTCCTTTAATGGCAAAGCCTGCTTCTGCCGTACCATCAACCAATATCCTTACTGCACCTGATCTTGCCAATCCATCACGGACGGGCCATGCGTGCTTTTTTATTTGTTCATTAGAAAAACCAATGCGTTGAAGAATTATAACTACTTCATCAGGAGTAAGTGTTAATACATCCTGACTGGGCACGGGAACAACTTTAATCCCGGACCTCATGCATCCTCCTAAAATCATCGGCAGCAATAAGAAAGCTATCACTACTGAACTTATCGATATATGCCTTATTGGCTTCACAAGTAATTCTCCCGAAAAAATTATGTTATATTAATATTCACTTCCACCATATCGACCACCCTGATTCGCCAAACTGTTCTGAAGCTGCATATTGAATTCTTCTTCCGGCGATAGTGACCTTCTCGGTGCTGGTCTTCTACGAGAATCGTTATTTTGATTGCTTGAATTAAAGAACGGATCATCCTGATACTGATAATTACTATTATCAAAAGAAGACGCGGTACTACGCGGCTGAGCAGCAGGTTGTGTCATATACAAATCAGAGCTATTTCTGTTCAAGTTCATATTAGATTCCATTTGGAATACATCACTACTCACTGGAATCTGTTGTGCAGGAGCAGCATATGGACCGTTCACAAATCCAATCTGCCTCTGATTAGCCTGTTCCGTTTCATGCACAATACTGGCGGTAATAAAAATAGCAACTTCTTTATTAGTTTTATTATTTTTCGTACTCTTAAACAATTCACCTATTAACGGAAGAGAACTGAAACCAGGAACTGCTTTAACAGATTTTACCTCTCTATTTTCAGTCAGACCTGCAATAGCAACTGTACCACCGTCATATACTCGTAGAGTGCTTTTCGCTGTTCGGCGTGTTACACTTGGAAGGTCACTTTCCGATGAATTGGGAACTGTATCACTAACTTCCACGGCAACCTCAAGTTCAATATCATTAGTATCACTTATATGAGGTGTAATTGATAAAACAGTACCCGTGGTAATCACTTCCATTTCCTGTCTTGAATACAGATTATCTGAAAGACCACTTGCATATAATATCTTGTAATCTTCTCTTAAGACTTTGATATCTGCTACTGTATTATCCTGAGCTAAAATTGCAGGCTTAGCTATGATTTTTGCTTCGTCGTTGACCTGCAGTAAATTCAATACCTGATCCAATGCGTTAGTAAAGGTCGCATCAGGTGTATAACCCAACTGAATACCCCATGCAGTCTTACCAGCCAGGTCAAGAACACTACCAGTACCATTATGTTGATTTACCATTAAACCTTCTGTCGCTGTGGGCCATCCCCATTCAACACCAAGATTTAACAGATCACCTTTTTCCATGACTACGATACGTGCTTGCAGTATAACCTGATTTGGTGTTATATCCATTGCCATGAGGTCACTTTTAATACGCTTTAACTTAGTTCGAGGAGCAGTAATTGTAACCGAGCGTGCATTGGGATCATCTTCAACACTCATTACATAATTCTTGAAAGCAGGACTCAAGCCCGCTCTGGCAGTCATTGCAGAAATATGATCAAGCAGTACAACTTCAGTTTCACTGATAACATCAAACTTATCGTTTTCAGGTTTTCCTTCAGCTACCAGGTAATAAGGAGGATTTCCGCTAATTTTCTTGGCATAATAGGGAGTACCGGCAAGAACCATCTCGAGTGCCTTATCTAATGGTACATCTTTAAGATTGCAAGTTACCATTCCCTGAACTGTGCCTTCATAAAAAATCGGAATACTCGCAGTAGAAGAAATCTGGTCAAGCACTGCCAACAAATCATCAGCTATAAACTGATCATTAATAAGGATACTACCCTCATAACCCTGCTCAACAACTGGCGATTTATTTTGAAATTTTTGGTTCAATTCGTCAAGTTGTTTTTGCAAATCCAGTATTGTTTGGTTTTCCTGAAGAGTTAAGGTTGGTGTATCACCACCGCTGGTTGGTGTATCTCCACCGCTGGTTGGTGTATCACCACCGCTGGATGGTATATCACCACCGCTGGATGGTGTATCTCCACCGCTCGATGGTGTATCTCCACCGCTCGATGGTGTATCTCCACCGCTCGATGTACCTATTTCTTCTTCCGGGAATACGGGATTACCAAATTTATAATCCGTTGTAACATTCTCAAACGATTTGCTTGCTGGATTAAAATTAAAACCTTCTTTATATAAAATATATTCACCAGTCCAACCATAAGGCACTTCAATAGTAAACTCGCCTTTTGAATTACTTTGGGTTATAATGTTACCAGGATCTGCGGTAATCTTCACATTCTGTAAGGCTCTTCCCTTATACTCTAAAACATCATGAATTTTAAAGGTTTGTATAGTCGCTTTAAAGTTTTGATTCCTCATATCCCTTCTGACAGGTTTGTCTTCGAAAATATATGATTGAGGATTGAAAGAATAACCTTTCAACTCCACCGGCATAACTCCACCTGTCCAACCGTAAGTAACGTCAAAGCTGTATTTGCCCTGTGCGTCAGTAGTTGTAGCTCCTAAAGAACCAAAGGAAACTGTAATATTTTCAACGGGCTTATTCTTATCAGTAGAAGTTATAGTTCCAGAGATAGTAAACGTTTGAACTGAAACTGTGAAATCTTTGCTATATTGGTCTTCTGTAACTTTAGTAAATTCAATATTTTGCGGGTCAAAATCATAACCATTTTTTTGAGGAGTAATTCTGCCGCTCCAGCCATGAGTAACAGTAGTAGTAAAGTTACCGAACTCATCTGTTTCTACCGGCTTACCGGGGAAACCTCTTAAAAGTACTCCAGGAGCACCTGCATTACCAGAAATTGTATATTCTTTCGGAGAAGCAACATAAATATCGTTCGAATAATCATCAGCTACTGCCGAATATGTTCTTTCTGAAGGTTCAAAGCTATAACCTTCTTTTTCTGGTACAACATACCCTGACCAGTCATATTCAACATGAACTTCATAAGAACCTTCCGGACCGGTTGTAACCGGATCACCCGGCAAACCAACCATTTTAACGCCGCTTATTCCAGTTTTACCTTTAATAACAAATGTTCTGACACTGCCTTTATAATTCTGGTTTGTTTTATCTTCCCTTACTTTAGTATAAATTATAGAACCAGGATTGAAGGAATATCCAGGAAGAGTAGGCTTAATAGTTCCGGTAAAATCAAAATCAACTAAAACATTGTATGAACCATCGGCTTCTGTATATACTTCTCCAAGGAATCCGTCCATCAGCACACCTGGCATTTCGGTTGTTCCGGAAATAGTGAACTGTTTAGCATTGGAAGTAAAATCCTGATACTGGTCGTAAGTAAGACCTTGGAATGTAAAATCTGGCGGATCAAAAGTATAACCTTCTTTTGCAGGAGTTACTGTACCACTATAATTATAATCAACAGTTACACTATAAGAACCATCATCTTCGGAAACTACCTTTCCAGGTAAACCAGCCATTACTACACCGCCAACACCGACATTACCGGAAATATTTATCTTAATGGCAGATGCAGTGAAATTAAGTGTTTTCGGACCCTTAAGAGGTTCAACATCTATTACCGGCGGATTAAACTCGAAACCGGCCTTAACAGGTTCGACCGAACCTTCCCAGCCGTAATTAACAACGACAGAGAAAACACCATTAGCTTTGGTAACAGGATTTCCTGGCAAACCATTCAATACTACACCTTCCATATTGCCAACTTTACCTGATATTGTATAGGTAATAGGCGTAGCCTTAAAATCCTGATTAACCTTGTTTTCTGTTACGTCTGTGTAAGGAATCGAAGAAGGCGAGAAGGTATAACCGTCTTTTTTAGGGGTTACAACAAAGCTTTCACCCCACTCAACTTCAGCGTAATATTCACCGTTGGAGTTGGTCTCAACGAATTGATCACCCGGAAAACCTTTTAATTCCACACCCTCGACACCGTCTATCGAACCGGAAATAGTAAATGTCTGCACAGATATATCTATACCTGAGGCATGTAAACCTTGTGTATAGAACATAACTGCAAAAACAAATATACAGCAGCCCGATAATATTTTTATAATATTTTTCCTCGCCATAAAGCTACGTCCCTTTCTGTAATCGCTATTGAGCCTTGTATCGGCATTTTAGCATTTTTCTTTAGCAAAAAATTCTCCCAACCTAATACAATTGCACGGTATTACTGAGACCATTGCACTGGTATTAATTCTTTAACTTCTTCATCTAATACTTCAGGTACTCTCATTCCATTGACATCTCGAACCCTTACTCGTACTTGTCTTTTTACTTCCTGTTTAGTTGGATAGTCCATCAACACTTCAAGATTATATACATCAGGCTCTAACGTAGAAAAATTGAGAAAGCCTGTAAAATATCTTTGTTCATAAGGCATAAACATACCGGCTTTGTCCGAACTCATCATTGCCGATGTGCGTCCGAATCCATCAGCTTTAACAACAGCGGCCTTTACTGTTGTTGGGACAATATGCGTAGTTCCGCCATTGTCAAATCTTGCCTGAATCATATATTCAGAATTAGTTTTATTGGTTTCCTGAAGATTTATCAAAGTACATTTTACATTTGCCTGCGATTCTGCATTCTGATTATTAACACATACATTCAGCCATGTTGTGCCGGCAACCTGACCATCGGGATAAACTACTTTAAGTCCGAGAACTGCATAATAGTTTGGATATTTCAAAGCATTTTCCGGCATTTCGGCAGTAATTGCTATATTTCGTGTACTAAAACCTTCAAGCGTAAGCTTCTTCGGCTCAAATGATAACCACTTATTACAAGTTAATGCATCTTCTACTTTTGAAATACCATCTGCTTTACCTTTGAAAGATTTTGGAACATCAAAAATTGGCACTACTTCAATCTTCTCAGAAACAGCCGCATGAACTTTAATATGGGCAATACGTCGTAATCCAGGCATCATTGAGATAATTATTTCCTGAGGATCCAAATCGAGCGGGACATCAGGATTTACATTCGATTTTAATGGATCACCTTCAAACTCGATTTCTTTACCCAATCTTGTTTTACTTCCTCTGAGTTGACCGTCTACATATAGAAGTGCATCAAGCTGATATTTAGCGCTTGGAAGAGATCTTTCAATATCACCTTTCAATTCCAACTCTATCCCGGGAATAATACCCATCTCATCAAATTCATGCGTTGTAATAAGCTGCCAATGATTATTAATAAAACCGCGAAGTCTGATTATAGGTTTTATTCGCGGAAAAGTAACGCCTACATTTTTAGCTTTCATAGTAAGTAATACTTTTCCGGGAACCGGTCCTTCGGATTCAATATATTCCATTCCAATATCCTGGATTTCAACTTTTGACGGTACATTTTGTACAAGCTGAACACTGGCGACAACTGGAATGCCTGTCCTGATAACCATTGGAACTTTTTCTGATTCACTTGCCTGTGCTCTTGTCGAAGCCATAATAGTTGCTCCGTAAAATCCCGTTCTGGCATTATATGGAATATTTATTTTTACATTTATGATTACATCATCATCCGGCGGAATTGTAACACTTTTTTTGTCCATTTTAATCCAACTACTGCATGATGAAACTTTTGATACATCAAGACCAGGATAATAATCAAACGGACTGCATGGATCTATATCGAAAGGCCACCAATCACCGGTTGGTTTTTGAGTCAACTCAATTATTTTAAACTCAATATTAAGTTCATTATTTGGATCGAAATTATGTACCCTCAAGTCGACCTGTTCACTTTTACGAGGGCGAGTGATAACATCTATTCTTCCCGGCTGAACTACATACCCTGCCAGGTTCCCTGTTTGAGCACTTGCAGATTCTGTAAATAAGAACATTGAGATTGCAATTGCAACCAGATAAAGTAGAAAAGTAAAATTATTAAAATACTTTCCTAAAAAACATTTTTTTGCATTATGTTTTTCCATATTTAATTGACTGCCGTAAGATCCGAAACGATTTGTTTTATTTCCATACCTCATTATTAGACTCCTAATGTAAAAACGAAAATCTGATTTCTAATTCCTGAATCATTCTTCTTTAACCTCCATATCCTTCCTACCAATTTTACCACTCCTTCGTTTCTAACATATTCGGCAATCTAACATCCCCACTTTTTATAATTCCTTCTAAAAACCCCCCTAAGAAACCGCAAATATGCGGCTTGAGGTACTTCTGAGCAACTTAAGGCCCTATTACTAATCTTGCAGCCAGTACTAATAATGCCATCAAGTTACTTCAACCTGCTTCAATATCGCCAATTCTACCATTTTAACCATACTAAGTCAAGCCTATTATGTCCATTTTGCCTACTTTGTACTTTACGATGTTAATATATTTACTATAACAAGTATAAGTAACTTACAATACGCCATACCAAACTAAAAAGCCCTATAATCCACAGTTTAATGATATTCAAATACATATAATCTTTCGTTTTCTTTTGTTATTAAATTTGATATACATTTAGCCCTATAATACTACTGTTGAAAAAAAACAAAATTTGTTAAAATTTGACTGATTTTTTTAAAGAAATATTCTGAATAATAGAAATAAATCTTTATATAATCGAATGCCCACAACATGATTCGCCCGGATTAATTAGTTTAGAATAGCCTTATATTCGACAATCATTATACATATATTGACATATAAATTTAGCGATTAGAACTTTTCAGATATTGATATGAGCATTGCCGATATCATACAACATACTGTTTCAAAACCACCCTGCCTGACTTAATGCTTTTAATTAACTCAAACTGACCGATTTCGAGTTAAATGATACAATAACTTCTTATGAATTAAACACATACAGAAGCATGTCATCCCCACAAGACCCAGCAAGGTCGCCGGGATACCTTACGGCAGATGACCAGACCCAGACCCCTGAGACCTAAGTCAAACTAAGGATCTGGTTTTAGAATAAAATTTAAGTTGCAATTACAAATGCTTGTTCTATAGCCTGACTTCGGCGAGCCAAGTCGAGCCGATACTTCATCCCCAGGGAATTCCGCATGACAAAGAGAAAATCGGCCAATTTGAAACATTAAGAATAAACTTGCGAATTATTGTTACATTCATCTTGAAATACTCCCAGACTCAATCACGATAAATCTGAGATAATTTTATAAACCAGCAATTATATATAGTCCTATAATATGTCTATCTGCTATAACATCTATAGGGAAAAACATAAAAGATAAATATTATTAGCGATATCTTAAAAAGGCACATCTTACTGAAAAGTTTCATGACTTAAAAAATTCAAAAGGACTGTTAGTTGCTGGATTTTTTGAAAGATGAAATAGTATTATAAAAAAAAGGAGGAATGGACTCAATCACCCATTCCTCCCTTTGTTTCTTTTATAGCATACCTAACCTATTTAGCTATCTATTAACTAAACAAATTAGTTACAGCCTAAAAGTTTTTTCAAAATTAATCATCGCAGTAATCGCAAAAATCAGGTGTACCTGTCGGCATTGCTAAAACAGCAACTTCACCGATCTGTACTTGTGTATTTGGACCTGCGCCATAAATGTTGACATCCCATGCTTCGACACAAACATCAACTGGATTCCAGTTACCGTCACCGGTAATAATGTATGTTGTTGAAGTTGTAACTCCATCATCATCTGTGAAGTAGGCTTTCCAATTGTCGCCTGCCCAGCTACCAGAGATGAGTGAACCGATCTTATAAAGCTTTAATGAAAGTTGTGCTTCAAAGTTTGCTCTTACTTTAATTTCTGTACAGCCTTTGTAGCATGGAAAAGCATGGCCGCCTGTGCAGTTTACCTGCTCCAGAACGATTTTCTTCTGTGAACAGTTTTCAATCTCAATAAACATACCAACTTTAATAAAAATCGGAATTCTGCAGATTTCCATTGGAGTGTATTGAATTGTTACTGGCCATCCGCCATCAACTTTAACCTGTCCTGTAACTCCCCAAGTATCTTGTCCGTAGGAAACTGTAGCAAGCATACACATCAGAGCTATTGCAATTATACTTTTCTTCACCATCTTAAATTCCCTCTCATAACTAATTATGATCGCTCTTAAAAGTTCAACATATGAACTTTAGAGCTTATATTTACTTATCTACGCCCAGGTCAATTCCTGAGCCACGCATTGCAGGTTCAAACATAATTTATCGATTTCAACAAGCGAACCCACTCCAATATCATGTTAAAACCGTAACCCATCAATAATCTACGACGAGCAATTTGTGTTTTTCAATCACTTGTCTTTAATCGTTAAAACGCCATAAAAACGGGTTATTTTTTAGGCGAATTACAAGATAACTTAAACGTATCCTGTAATACATCAGTTCTTCACTACCTCAAACACCTCCTTTCTCCCTCGTCCTTTCCGAAAGAGGGATCCTGTATAGGACTTTAATGTATCCACTATTCCTGGGCATAAATAATCAAAATAGTCATTGAAGTCATAAAACATTAATCTTCTCTAAACCATTAATTTAAGCACTAAACAGGCGGCAAAACAGTAAATGCAATCGCTCCGGAATATTTACCAGCACGGTCAAATTCACCATTTGCCTTAACCATAAAATCTATTTTTATTTCATGAGAACCAAACGCTGGCTCAGATACAATAACCGGTTTAGCTAACGAAACAAAACCTGTCGTTGACAACGTCTTGATAAAAACACGATCTTGATTTATCTCAGCGCCCATTTTATTTTTCAAAGAACTCATAGAAGCTACAATAGAACCATGAAAACAATTAGAGTTAACTTTCAAAGTCAGAGCTTCCGGTATTACGCTATCCCATATCAGACTTGAGCTAAGCTTTACTGCCTTCTGCTCAAAAGATATATAAACAAAAGGTTGTTTTGCTTGAGCAACCTCAATCGAGCATAACGATATCAAACCAACCAATATTATGAACAGTAATTTCTTCATTTTATTCCAACCCCCAAGATAAAAACTACTATTTTATAATGACCTTAAAATTCCATGAAGAGAAAGACGGTATGAAATCCTTTCACCAGTCTCCTCAATTTTTAATCTCCTATTGATTATATTACATGCCATTTAGTAAGGCAAACACAATCACATCTATTCTATTTTGCCCAGTATAACATGTCCTTGAACATAAATCAACAAAATTTTACACTTTTATACATTTTTTTATCAGTATTAACATAGAAAGCTAATAGGTATATTACCCAATCTCAACCACTTAATCAATATTTTTTTTAATTATTTCACATATTGACATATTTTAGATATACCTTAGAGAATTACCAATCACCCACCAACTACATAACATTCTATAATTCTTTATATAATAAGTATTTACATAAGCCTATCCTTGCTTATAAAAACAGTAATGATTTCAGATGGATTGTGTTAAATTTTGCATTTTTAATATTTTAGCCTATTTTACTTATTATTTCGAATAGCACTAAGTAACAGTTAGTATTGGTTATTGCCGAATAAAAGGTTATAATAGGGCGAAAGGTTAAAATTAACTTAGCTTTTTTTAAGTAATTTTTTTAAAACAGAAATCCAAAATGACATGAAAGAATAATAACACAAATAAATAGCTGGAGCAGTGAAAAATGAATTTATCCTTTGAAAATAAAACCTTTATATCTTATATCTTAGGAATATTTTTATTCTGTTTTATATCACAAAACACTGTTTTAAGTTCAATTTCAAATCGTGTTGAAGATGATGAAAAACAGAAGCAAGATACGATAAAGAGTGCCGAAACAAATATTGTTGGAAAAATCGATGATTATACTATTACCATGCAAGAGCTTGAGAAAAGATTAATATCAGAGCTTCAACCTGACCCTTATAGATTATATACAGAGCAAGCAACGCCATATTATGATGCCAATTCCATGCTTTTGCAAATGTTAGGCGAAAAAGCTGTAGTTATGGAAGCTCGTAAACAGGGCCGTCTCGAAGAAGAAATGATCCAGCAAAATGTGATGAATGAACGCCGGAAACGAATTGTAAATCTTTGGGTACAGGACATTATAAAGAAAGAAAACGACAAAATAGCTGCTACCGAGGAGGAAATAGATAAACAAATTAAAGCAGATCCGAAAACGGACAGGGCAAAAGCAAAATCGGCAATAGAAACAGCAAAGGCCAATAAAATCATTGATCAATATTATGCAAACCTATATAAGAAATCAGAAGTAAAAAAAATAACTGAAAATTTCTCAAAAGTAATCGAGATTCATGATAGACTACTAAATCAGCCTGTAAAACCAAGGCCGTCAAGCTTTATTCGTGATTATCAGTTGAAAGAAGAATTGACAGAAGAGGAAAAAAACCTGCCTTTAGCAATATTTATTCATGGGAAAATCACTTTATTAGAATGGTTTGATGTGTTATGTGACTTTTCTCCGCCAAGCAGACCAAAAAATTTGAATACAGAAAAAGGCGTTGACCAACTACTCGAAAAGGCTCTCATAAAACCTCTTATAATGGCAGAAGTTCACGAGCTTGGTATGGATAATGATCCTGGTTTCCTAAAACAGATCAGAGACTTTGAAAATGAATTACTTCTTAATAATGTAAAAAATCTGAAACACAATGATAATAATGAACCGTCAGCCGAAGAGATTCTTACTTTTTTCAACAAAAATAAAGAATTTTTCATAACAGACAGGATAATGAATATCGATCAAATATGGTGTAAGAATTTAGAGACAGCAAAACTTGTAAAAAAAGAAATAGATAGCGGAAAAGATTTCAATGACGTTAAAAAGGAATATTCATTATATCCGGACAGCAGGCCTTATAAAACTTCCCTGAATAATGAAGGATATTTCTGGAAAGAAATTTGGCCCGGTCAGCAAAACGAAATAATTGGACCAGTAAAAGGTTTCCACTCAGGAGGAATTAGGTGGAGAGTAGTAAAAATTATAGAAAAACAGCAGGGAACACAGAAGGAATATTCTAAAGAACTTGAAACAACGGCGAAATATCTTATGATAGGTGAAATGGCTATTAAAGAAATGGCAGATTACTGCCTGGAATCTTTAAAGAAATATCCATATGAAATTTATTCCGATAAAATTAAAGATATTAACCCGATGAATATACCGTAAATAATCGAATTAAAAAAATGCTCAAAGGATTAGAGCTTGACCTATACATTATACAAATACATTTTTCGTGAGCTACTGAGAGTATTCTTGCTTGCATTGATTGCGCTTACACTAATTCTAAGCATGGGAAGCATTTTACAACCTATCCAGGAATTCGGTGCAGGTCCAAAACAAATCTTTGTCATCATGTTCTATTTTCTTCCAATAACGCTAACTTTCGTCCTCCCGATAGCGGCGTTATTCGCCGGCTCACTTGTTTACGGAAGATTTACAAGCGACAACGAGCTTGACGCATGCAGGGCAAGCGGCATAAGCATAATTAATCTGGTTATTCCGGGACTCTTTCTTGCTATTGTCGTAGCTATTTCTAATTTATTTCTGAGCTTCTATGTAATGCCTACTTTCGTGCATTTAGCTGAGAAATCCATAAAAACCGACATAAAACAAATGCTTTTTAGAAGTATCGAACAAAATGGATATTATAAAGTCCCACCTGAAAATAAATACCTGATTTATGCAGATTATGTTGATAATAAAAATGACATGCTTCGTGGAGTAGTTATAACAAAATTGGAAGGAGTTAAAATCAGTGATATCTTTACAACTGAAAGTGCTAAGATTAAGATTATTCCACACAAGACGACGAATGAAGTTCAAATCACTATCCATAACGGCTACCAAATGAGTAACAAAGAAACTATTTCATTAAGTGCTTTGCCGTTTACAACTGAGTTCGGTTCGCTGCTCGCCGATAATATTACCTTTAAAAAAATCGATGAAATGAGAGAGATTAAAGCTGATTTAATGCGATTTGAACCAGTGGCAAAAAACGCTTATAAAACATTGAAACAGTTCACAGCAGAACTTTTTGTATATGATATTCATAACAAAATATCAGAAATTAATAATAATGATTTAATTAATGAAAACAGCCCGGCTCAAGAATATGTTTATGAATTAGCCGGTGAACCTAACTCGGTAAAGTTTTCATTGGTTCCCTGCACGGTACAAAAGGAACAAATTAGTCTAACAAGTGACATTACACTAATAGAATTCAATAATAAAAATCCCAACGATGCTCATACTTACAAATGCAAAGAAGCATTTTTCCGTTTCGAAGGAAGCAGAAATGATTTTACACTGGCTATGGACATTCGCGGGGCAAGAGATATAAATTCCGGTGAAATAAAAATGTGGGACTCTATTACCGGGCTGAAAATACCGAAAGATACTGAAAAATTAATAAAACAATTTTATACAGATAAAGGCTCAATCAATGTACATAAACTTGCCTCCGGACTGAATAATTTAGTTGGATTCGAGCCAAGCCGAGAACTTAAAATTCTTCAAAGCATACTAAACGAAGACATTCAGAAAACAAACATGGAAATCAAAGCAGAAATACATTCCAGGCTTGTCTTCGGAATTGGCTGTATCTCAATGATATTAATCGGCATTGGACTTGGAATATTAAAACGAGGCGGTCACCTGCTCAGCGCTTTTGGTACAAGTTGTATCCCAGCAGTTATTCTTGTCGTTTGTATTATGAGCGGAAAACAGCTCACTGAAAATATCGGTGCACAGAGCCTCTCAGGTATAACCGTAATGTGGGCCGGATGCGGTTCTCTTTTTCTGTTCGCCATTGGCTTATACTATTATTTACTTAAAAATTAAACGTTAAACTCAAGCTATGAAAAAATTAGACAGATATATTGCTAAAAATTTCCTCGTTGGTTACGCAATAGCTTTCTGTGTATTGATAGGAATGAGAGTAATTATTGATTTGTTTGTGAATCTCGATGAATTCACAGAAAGCAACGGAGCTATAAAACGTATTATTATTTACTACCTAACCAATAGTCTCCTCTATTTTCGTGATTCTGCCGGCATGATAATTGTAGTTGCAGCTTCGTTTTGTTTCGGTAAAATGATTCGCTCAAACGAGCTTATCGCGATTATGGCCTCCGGCGTAAGTTTAAAAAGAACAATATGGCCTGTCATTTTTCTTGCTTTGATTTTATCCGGGATTCTCGTTATCAATCAGGAGATTGTTATACCATCTCTGGCTGATCAACTCGTTAGGAAACAGGACGATATTATAGGACAAGAGTCTTATAATGTAAGGTTTATCACCGACGCAAATGGTTCCCTGATTTTTTCTCAGAGATTCGAAGTCGAAACTGCAACACTATACAATCCGACAATCCTGCTCAGGAGACTCATTTCAAAAAACGGCATATGGGAAATTACCGCACGTATAGATGCCGACAAAGCTGTTATTGATAAACAGTCAGGAAACTGGGAACTTTATACAGAGGTCCCGGACTCAAACGATTGGCTACACTACGGCCGAGTGATTGAACGAAATCCGGAAAAGCCGATTAGAAACATATCTTTTTATAAGAGTGATATCACCGCAAGAGATATTCCTATCAGGTGCAAATCGGAAAATATATCCCTGATGTCATTGCATCAACTCACCACTCTGGCATCACAAAGAACGAAAATTCGTGATATGGCACAACTTTACAGCCAGAAACATTTCCGTATCACCGAACCAATTATCAGCATGATAATGCTCCTGATAAGCTTACCTATATTGGTTTGCAGGGATCCGAAGGCGATAAAATCCGCCATATTAATTAGCTTTTCCATTACATCAATGTGTTTCGTTTTAACTTTTATCTGCAAAATGCTCGCAACAGAGCAGATTGTTTTCAATCGAGTGATCCCTGAATTATGGGCATGGCTGCCTGTATTCATCTTCCTTCCCATATCTTTTATAATTATGGACTCAATGAAAACCTGAAAATATTAAAATAAAAGTATGAATAAAGAAAAAATAAGTTTCCCAAAAGATGAATCAGCACATAATAATATTGTTGAGTGGTGGTATTTCAATGGCAACATGGAAGATGAAAATGGAAACGAATATTCTTACATGAATTGTTTGTTCAAAACAAACCCACAAAAAATCAATCTTCCTTTTGTAAAAAAGATTCCATTTAAAGATTATTATTTTTCGCATCATCTCATTTCAGACATTAAAAACAAAAAGTTCGAATCATTCATCCACCCGCTTATTCTTATTTCAAAAGATAGTTTTTCTAAAGAAAATCTATTCATAAATTATACGCCCCTCCCTGTTATTAATTATATTAATTTCTGTATCGAGAAGATTGATAAATTCAAATACAGAATGAAAACAAATTCTTTTGATTTAATCTTAACTTCACGAAAAAAACCTCTCCTTGCAGACAAAGACGGATTCTTGAATTCGGGCACGGATTACGAAAATTATTATTATTCTTTAACTGATTTGAAAACAGAAGGTACAATCAGTCTTAATGGAAGCAAGATAAAGGTTAAGGGAAAATCATGGATGGATCACCAATGGGCCGATACACCTTATGAGAGAAAAGTAAAATGGAACTGGTTTTCAATTCAATTAAAGAACGGCACGCAAATAATGTGCTACGAACTGACTCTTAAAAACAGGAAAATTTATCTGGCTAATTTGATTGATAAAAATAGTCAATGTAAATACACCGAAAAAGTTCAAATAACTCCTCTTGATAAAGTTTGGACGAGCGAAAAAACCGGAGCAGGATATCCCCTATTCTGGAATATTCAAATACCGTCATGGAACATCAACTTAAATATAAAGCCTGTGGTTGAAAATCAAGAAATGATTTTCAGTATCATTAATTATTGGGAAGGACCAATTGATATTACCGGAAAAATTAATAACTCGGATATCAAAGGAAAAGGTTTTATGGAACTTGTCGGTTATCCGATGAAAAAATCATGGATTAAACAACACGAGGAAAATTTCACAAACCTGCTCAAGGAAAAAATGAAGCACTTGTTAGGTAAAATATAGAGTTCTATAACTTACTCAAACTAACCGATTTTCAGACTGTCATGCTGAACGCACAGGCTGTGTCACAATTTAATTTATGTACATTCTGTTTTACTAGCATAGCATTTGCAAATGCACACTTTTGTTTTCAACAGCTGA
>JAFGPS010000160.1 GCA_016936075.1 Sedimentisphaerales bacterium
AAATTGCCCATAATATAAGCAGGCAACAAATATTCGACTTTTTTGCATTTCATGTTTTAACCTTAAATACAATTTGAAGAGAAATATTTCCCTTCTATATATACTGACGTAAAAAGGGGGGTAAATTACCCCTCGGAATTTAAAAAAGATTAGGATATTCTTAATATATTCCTATAAGTCCTTTTGTTTATTGAAGTTATATTGAATAATATTTTTGAATAATTTTTAAGCCTTTATAGAATCTTTTGTAAAATATTCGTACAGAGCAATTAGTTTTCTGGGCGGCCTCTTCATAACTGAGATACTCGATCAAAATTAGTTCGGCGGCTTCTTTTGCCTTTGGTGGTAATTCAGAGATAACGTTTTCGATTTCCTCGATCATCTCTTTTATATTTGAAATGATATTTTGTTTTTTATCGCAGATGCTGATATTGTCAGCGAGTTTGGGACTTAATTGTATAAATTGAGGCTGTTTCTTCTTCGCACGATAATGGTCTATTACCAATGTTCTGGCTATGCTGTTAAGGTACGCCCTGTGATTTCAGATGTCATTATCTTTGTTTTTTGTTTGGTAGAATTTTAAGAAAACCTGCTGTGTCAAATCCTCTGCATCGGCTTGATTTATTACCTTTGCGGTGATGTATCGCTTGATTTCCGTATAATATTTGCTGTTTTCCACTTCCACCTATCTCAAACATTGAATTCGCTAATACAAATTAATGAACGGATTCACAAAACGTTCAATAAAAATATACAGAAGCTTTCCTCAATAGATTATATACGTTTCATCAAAAGTTGGTAGAGAAAAACGTCTTTATAATTACATTTTTCTCACTCTCATTTATAATCAGTGTCCTTCATCGTAAATCGGTGTCTAATTTAGAAGATAAAATAGTACCAATCCAATTCAATGAATAAAAAGCCTCAAAAACACATCAAATAAAATTCAGAACAGTACTTGAAAGAAAACCAAATTTCAGTAAAATATTGACAATATGTGTCTAAACCGTGCTTAATTAAGAAGTCAATTTTCATTTTTGCTCAAGACATACAATGATGAACACTGCATAATTCAGGAGGTTATCAAATGAATCACAAAGTTACAATCACCCTTTCAGTACTCTTCTTCTTATGTTTATCTTTGCAACAAGGTGTGATAGCCTCCGACAATCGGCTCCCCGACGGAACTGAGTTCACATTCTGGGAACAGCCGCTTGAATTTTCAAAAACTTATTATGTGAATTGTAACTCCCCGGACGCAGACGACAACGGCCCCGGCACAAGTGAGAAACCTTTCAAAACAATCAGCAAAGCCGCTGAAGTTTTACAGCCCGGCGAGCGCGTTGTCATCGCGACAGGCGTATATCGTGAATTTGTTCGCCCAGCCCGCGGCGGAACCGGACCGACACAAATGATTAGCTACGAAGCCGCACCAGGAGCAAAAGTCTCCATAAGAGGCTCGGAAGTTGTTAACATAAATGACCTTGAACGCAGCGTAACTGCTTCACGCGGACGAGGAGGTTTTGGCGGCGGTGGCGGCGGACAGGTAACCATCTGGAAATACCAGTTAAAAAATGAAATGTTCCCCGATATGTACAATCCCTTTGCCGTACCCAGCATAGCCGCCAGTTGGGGATGGTTGAATACAAAGACGGTTGATATGGGCCCGTATCTACGCAAACGAGGATTAGTTTTCGTAAACGGCAAGCCGCTCGAACCGATGGAGCAGACAAACGAATTAGGCAACACACAATTGAGGTCGTGGATACCGACTCCACCGCCGGAAAACCCACCGACAAGCCGCGGCGGTATGCCGACACGCACACCCGGCGGAGCAATTATGCAGGAAATCGGCGGCTCATCTGACGCGAGGTTTGCAGTCGAAAGCACCGGAAATATAATCTATATGAGATTACCTGACGATGCAGGTGAAAATCCGCTTATCGAAATCACAACGCGCGAGCAGGCTTTCGCCCCACTTGAAGGCGGCCTCGGCTATATCCGCATCAAGGGCCTCACTTTCCAGCACGCAGGTAACGGCTACCCGCCGCCGCAGCATGGCATTGTCTCAACAATGGGCGGCAACCACTGGATTATCGAAGATAATACAATTGAATGGGCCAACGGCGTTGGTCTCGACATAGGTGGTGGCGGCAGAGGCGGCGGAGGAAATTCCGGAGTTAGAGCAGGAGCAGGTCACGTCATTCGCGGCAACACAGTTCGCTACTGCGGCGTGTGCGGAATCTGCGGCCATGGAACAGATGGCGTTCTAATCGAAAACAATACAATCGAATGGATCGGCTTTGCAGACGCTGAACGTGAATGGGAATCAGGAGCGGTAAAGTTCCACAACGCAAGTAACATGATGCTCAGAAATAATATTATACGCCACATCCGCCATGCAAACGCGGTCTGGTACGACGTAGGCAATGTAAACTGCCGAGTGACATCAAATATATTAGCCGACGTACTTACAGTAAGCGCGGCCGTACATATGGAAATGACACGTGACTATATGCTGGTTGACAACAACATAATCTGGAACGTGCGTAACTCCGAACCCGGCACACCCGGCCAAAGAGGCGCAGCAGGTTCCGCGTTCTTCATCCATGCAACCGATTGCATAGTAATCGCAAATAATATAATCGGCCATTGCGATAACGATGGAGTATATTTCGTACTACGTCCCGACCGCGGCGGCAGTGGATTAGGTACGCAAAACTATGTCTATAACAACATCTTCACAAACTGCGGCACAGGCGCGATACGATTCCTCGATAGAGATAATTATGCAAAGGGAAATGTCTATACTTCTATGCCGGAAAAATTCCTCGGCTTCACCGAAAACGAACAAACAAAGTGGTATGATTTGAAAGAGTGGCAGGAAACTTTCAAAGAGAATAACTGGGATGTAAACAGTATCACCGTGGACATGGACATAGATTTCGACCCAGACACTTTGGAACTAACAATGGACGCAAAGGACCTGAAAGAAGTCGCAATCCTCGGCAAAGTCGATACCGACATGTACGGCAAAGAAACCGGCGACCATCGCTACCCCGGCCCATTAGCCGACCCAAAAGCAAGCACAACAAGAAAAGTTGATCCACGAAAATAAAAATTAATTTTTTATTCAACAATTAAAAAACAGGATAGGCCAAATGCCTGTCCTGTTTTTTTTACATGAAGTCAAACCTGAGATTTTTTTATACAAATTCCTATCGAGTGGCGTTTCTTGCGATTTCTATGTCCCTTGCGACCTCGTCTCTAATTAAAGCCCAGTGAAACAAGTTATCATTGTTCGCATCAAAGAAATTATGGTTATAATGTGTCAGCCGCATATCAAGGTAAATTGGACGAGTAATTTTTATAACCTCATCCCAATATTTTAGTGCTTCCTCTAAATGCTGAATTGCACTTCGTTTTTTCTCTTCGTCGCCAGTAAGTCTAAAGGTCTGTAAGTCAACCGCACCTTTTATTTTTTCAGCCAGATGCAAACCAAGATTCGCCCATGTCTTCACATCCGCTACTTCATACATAAGCGACGCATTTCCAGACACATCAATATTTTCTACCAAACGCAAAGCCTCGCGATTGTCACGTTCGAGCATATTAATCAAAACAAGCGGCGTGACACTGTCAGTCCCAAATGAGCCGCCCTTCTGGATAGTTTCAACGTAATCTTTGACGGAAACATATTCTCTTGCCATAGTTGGCTGATTAATTAGAGCGTCAACCGAAATATATTTCGTGTAGTCACCCTGCAATGCTAAAAATCCTTCGCTGTAAAGCGTAAAATCCCATCTCGAATCATATAGTGACGCCAGTCTCAGTTGTGTAGATGATGCAAGTGAATAAGCTTTTAAAAAATTGTCACCTTTCGTGCCGTAACGCCGATTAAACTCGGCCTGAAAAACTTCATCAGGCGTATTCGGGTTATACAGCAATCTGCCCCATAGCTTATAGAACAACCATTGTCTCTCGAAAGCCCATTTCCAATCTACCGGCTCTTTAACCGCTGTAAAATAATCCAGAGCAGGAATATAAGTTTCCGAACCAACGAAATAGCCGCCGACATACGAAGCCTCGCCGTTTAGTTCGATATGTTTGCGGATAAAGTCCGGCACGCCCCACCGCAAAGCAAAAAAATCCTCATTGCGGGCCTGCCATGTAATTTTATAGTTTTTAGGTTCCGGCACAAAATAAGTATCACCGAGTTTTCCGCCGTGCACCTTTTCCAGTGCTGGAGTCGAATGCGCATGTGACCAGTTGAATTTAATCTCTACCCAGATCGGGCCATCGAATTTATCTTCAAGATTTTCCATTGCCTGCCGCGTCACTTCCTCTACGTTTTTGCTCACTCCAGGCTCTGAAGATGTCCCTGACGAGAACGGCACACGATGAATCAGCTTAAAAGGCCTGTTAGCTTCGAGCATTCCGGCTATAATCACATCTTCCACCCATTGCTGCCGCTCCAAAGGTGACATCCCGGCCATCCCTTCGCCGTGAGATATTCCAATACCATCAAGATTCGGGTATTCCTCAAGAACCTGAGTGACACTTTGCCGCAAATATTGTTTAACAATTTCCGATGTGTCACCCGGCACATAATAATGCGGATAGAAATTTTCTTTCGCTACGTCGTGAGCCTTGGCAAATTCCTCGCTCACAAAAATATTCCAGTGAACGATGTACGTATCCAGTGCCCGCTCTTTTGCCATGCGGAAAATCTCATGATATAAATGCTGCCATTCAGCAAGCTCTTCGTCCGACCATGGACTTGCTTCAGGAAAATTCTTCGCTTTAATCATAAACGTATAAGGATGCATTTTCCAAAGGCTGATAACATTGAACCTGTTCTCAACCATCATATCCAGAAATGCTTCCCAGAATTTCAAATCACGAGCCGTCTCATAATGCTGGTCAAGCGCCGAACTCGGCCTGTAAGTTTGCCATGGAAGGTTAAATTTTATGCCGCGAAATTCAAGGTTTGGCTTTTCTTCTATCGCTTTTACTTCCTCTAATGATGTCCCGTTTCTCAACATTTCAACGAGAGCCAGAGAGCCGTAAATTAAACCACTATAATCGCCGCCGTTAATTGCTATTACCGTTCCTTCAGGAATAATAGAAAAAGCTTCGGCAGCAAGTTTATCCTTTTGCAATGACAAGTTTATCGTGTAATCGGAACCTGCATCCTGAGACGCTATTTCATATTTCTGTTCAGTCAGAGCTTCGCTCAATTTCCCCGCGGCGTACGAACTCTGCGGCTCAGATTTATCATAAACAATCGTAACGCTTTGCGCCAATACAATACCACTTGCAAGATAAGAAATGATTATAAGGAAAGAAAAAAACTTCTTCATGGTCCAATCCTCAAAGAACTGTAAATTCAATGTTCGATTAACTTGTTGATAAATTACATCCTGATTATAAGTAGGAAATGAGCATAAAGAAATTCAAAAACATTATTTATCCACAGATTAACGCAGATTCGCACAGATATTTAATGAAATATCATTACGAGTCCCCCGGGGACGCGGCAATCTTCAACCCGACTAAAATTAATTATCCCGCCAAGTCGCAAAGTCAAAGATCCGCTAAAGACGGAAACTATTCATTATTCACAATCGACTAACAACTAATACAATAAACCTGACCCATTAAATTAAACTCAAAGCTACTATTTCCCTAATTTTTGACAACCCCAAAATCCAGAGCCTGACCCCTTTACCTGCTGTGAGTTTATCGTTAGAAATATTACAATATCAATATAAATATCGTTAGTTGTTTCTGATGTATTCTGATTATGGAGCAACTAAAGTAATCGAAACTTTGCTTTCAGTTATAGCTCCTTCATTATCAGTAGCTACTGCACTGGCAGTCCACTCACCATATTCCAAGTCATGATTTCCTGTAATACTACGGCCTACCCAGAAATCTCCTTCTTTTCTGCTGTAAGTACCAATAGTCATGCTACTAGTATCAGTTTGTCGTTCAATTTGGAATATAACCTGATCTATTTCACCGTCTGTATCAAAAGCCTGAGCTTTTAACTGAATTTCACCTGGATAGGTAATTTGGTCCCCATCCTGTGGTTCAATCAAAGTTACAACCGGGGGCCGGTTTATGAAATCATGACCTTCCAATAACCATTGCGAAATAACAATATTAAGATCATAATAATCGACCACACTATCACCATTTATGTCAGCAGCTAAAATCACATCGCAATCACTATCCTCGAAATATGTTTTACTTGCCTCGTTACTGCGGCCATAAGCACCGAGATTAGAAACGCCGCCATTTGGGTATGGCTCAAAACCAATTGGAGAATTCATATTACCGGCATCTATACATGGGCTTGAAACACTATCTTTTACCCATGATTCACTTTCAACGTCCCATCGTCCAGCCTGTGATTTCAAGTGATAATCACCCATAATCCATATTGCGTTTGGATCGTCTTTTTCGACAACAATATCTGGATTATTAACATCCGCCCAGTAACCTGCTCTAACAAAAACGGGATCAATATCAATATTACCTTCTCCGGAACAGCCGCCTTCAACATTACTATAGGTTACATTTATCATGCTTTCATCAATAACATTTGAATCATTATTTCTTATAATACAATTGGTGAGATTCAAAATGCGACTATGGTTTGTATTATTAACAACGTTAGCACTGTTACCATAGAATATGCAATTGTATAATTCTCTGTACACACCCGGATTAATACTTATTGAAGTGCCTGTGTTAGCTTCGAAAATACAATTATGAATATCACTTTCGGAAGATTTAATAACACCAGCAAAGATGGCAGAATTTCCACTGAATCTGCAATTTTCTATTATCAACTTTGAACTAGAAATAGCTCTGTACGAGTTATTGATAAAATCACAGTTTTTGATAGTTGCATTGGCGCTATTGACTAAGTAACTTTGAATAGCTCCTCCGGAATTACCGGAAAATGTACAGCCAGTTACCATAAAATCGCCTTTATCATTATAAATACATCCATGGCTAAAGTCTAAATCACCTAAATCTCCTAAATCACTGAAATTGTTGGAATTACCGAAAAATGTACAGCCAGTTACCATTAAATTGCCTTTATCATTATAAATACATTCACAGCCAAAATCACTGGAATTACCGGAAAATGTACAGCCAGTTACCTTTAAATTGCCTTTACGATTATAAATACATCCACTGCCAATATCAACAGGAGAAGAAGATAAATTAAAAGAATTACCTGTAAAAGTACTATCTTTTATAATCAGGACACCATTATAATTTACAACACAACTTGTCTCAAAAAATCTTCCCATTGGAGGCCAAGACATGGGATTTTCGCTGAAAGTACATCCAGAAATTGTAAGACTGCCTCTATTCTGCTCGATTGAAGTACACAAATTACCCTGAAATACACAATTATTCAGCTCAACATTACTAACAATATTACTCATACATAAACTATTATTCTTGAAAGTACAGTTCATCAAAACAGGACTGCTTTGATGATTTGCCATTATTGGATTAATGGAATAGCTATATGGTAAAGGTGAACTTGAAGATAAACTGCTTTCAAATCTACAAGCTATAATAGTCGGACTGCTTCCATTTCTATTTGTAAACAAACTTTTTGAAGAAGACGTTAAAAGTAACTCTTTTTTAATGAATATACAATTTAATATTGTTGGACTGCCAGAATTGATATGCATACAAGAACCAACCGACATTCCTGAGCTCTTTCTACCGATTGTAAAGCCATCAAGAACTGCTGTTTCATCCGTATTACTGCCTGTTACTATAATTTCACTTGAGAAATAAGAACTTGGGATGTTCGGATCATCTTCTCCATTAAGATCATTACTTAGAATCGTTTCGAATATATGAAACGCTCTTTCATCTGACTTTTCCGGGATATCCAGACCTACATAGCCGCCTTTTATTGTTACACCGTTTTTAAGCTGAAATGCAGCATTTATATCACCAGCAGTATAACCTGTACCCATATCCGGCGTGTAAACTCCGTGGGCTACCCTGATTTCATCTCCCGAGGATGCTTCTCCCAAAGCATCCTGAAGATAGATATAAGCATCTGTCCATGATGAGCCGTCCATTGCTCCAGAAGCGCTATCATCGACATAGATAATCTTCGCTTCACAAACGCTGAAAATGCCCAGCATTACCAGAAGAAGCGATACCTTGGCCAATAAATTAAGAATTGCTTTCTTTCCCATTTTTCCATCTCCTTTAAAGCTAATAATATTATTACAATAACATGATGTAACCATTATGGTTACCCTAATATCATATTAATACAGGTCCCGCAATTCCAGGAATACAACATCTCTACGCCGTTACAGGCCTTTTTCTTTCGTATTACTCAATTATCCTCTTTTTGCAAATACATAAAAAAGTAATACAACAGATTTCGGATATAATAGATATATTCTCTGAGCCTTTTTTAATATTTCACTTTTTTTACGTATAAGCTTTATATAATACATGATAACTTTGTCGATAATATAAATCAATAGGAAATAACATTTTATCATATTTATTTGGATATCGTTAATATAGATATATCTACCCATATATAAGTGTAACGAAATCCGCTTTATCGTCTAATTTTTTTCGCATTTTGTAAAATAATATATTTACTATTTAATTAATCCTTCTTTTCACTTTTATTTAACAATCAGTGCCTACCAGTGTTAATCCTGTGTCTATATTATTAAATTCCTTTAAATTCAGCGAAATTATGGAGTGGATGTACCCACGCTCTCGGCTAATTTCGCGGCTCGACTGAGCTCATCGTTCGATCCAGAGGCTCTCAACGGGCTGAAGTCCGACTTCGATATTAACGGCTCTGCTTTAGACAGGCCCCTTGGGCTCCGAGGAAGATTACAAGATTACCAGGTTCCACGGACTCCGAGGGAGATATATCTTTATCTTTGTTCATCATGTTATCTTATCTGAGAACATTTACAGAGTATCTGCTATCTTCACTTTTTTCTGACAGGCGAAATAGAATATACTATTGTGGAAGAATAAATGCAAGCAGAATATTTAAAAGCGTACAGCGTGGAGCGGCTTTATTAGGGTAATGGTGCGTTTCAACGCACTTCCGCAAGTTCGAGAGACCTACTTTTGTCTTTTGTCTAAATTCTTTGGTCTGTTCTTCATGGTCTTTTTTCTCTTGACTTTTAGGCTTGATGTTTGTATAATATATAACTAAATAGAAAACAGAATACACAATACAGAAAACGGAATGAAAAAATTAATAGCGGATAGGAATTTAGAATAAAAAGTAAAAATCAATCATCTAAATATCTGCGCTAATCTGCTTTATCTGCTGATAAAAAAAGCCAAAAATATTGAAAAAATGTTAAAAATTCTCAAAAAAAAGCCAATTTACGTAAAATATCATGCAAAATTTAACGAAAAATCACCCCAAAAACGCGCTAAATTTGGGTTTGTTTTAAAAAACAAAGCCAATTCGTCCGCCTGCGGCTGGAAATCCTATACACGAAATACGAAATACTAAATTGGAGGATGAAAAAAATGTGAAACATCCGTCTTCGCTTTCAGCTACGCCGCGATACAAAGCCAATTTATGACAGACTAAAGACATTAGACTAAAGACAACAGAAAGGAGACAGAATGTAAAACAAAGCCAATCCTGAAAAACTAAATACTAACGACTACTCTGCGAAACAAAGCCAATCTTAACAAGAATACAGAACACTGAATACAGGAGACAGTAGAAAATGTGAAACAAAGCCAAATTAAAGGCACAAAGTAGCAAAGTGGCAAAGGCACAAAGATATTCGCACTCTGTGACTATGTAGCTCGATTGAAAAAACAAAGCCAATTTCGTCGCTTGATTCTCGATGCTCGTATCTCATTAACTTATTTGTATAAAAACTAATTCCAATAGCGAGAGACTAAAGACAAGCGACTAACGACTATTTTATTTCCATTGGGAAATAGTCTTTCGCGTTGTTAAAGCAGATGTTCTCGACCATTGTTCCTATCAGGTCCAGGTCGTTTGGTAGCAGGCCGGCTTCTATATCGTTACCGAGCATGTTGCAAAGTATTCTGCGGAAATATTCGTGTCTCGGATACGACAGGAAGCTGCGCGAGTCGGTGAGCATGCCTACGAACCTGCTCAACAGGCCCATGTTTGACAGTGCCTTGATTTGCTGCTCCATGCCGTCCTTCTGGTCGAGGAACCACCATGCCGAGCCGAACTGCATTTTGCCGGGCACTGAGCCGTCCTGGAAGTTGCCTATCATTGTCGCGATAAGTGCGTTGTCGCGTGGGTTTATGTTGTATAGGATTGTTTTGGCGAGGTTATCGTTCGTATCGAGCTTGTCGAGGAACCTTGAAAGCGGCTTACCAATAGCGTAATCGCCGATAGAATCGAAACCCGCGTCCGGGCCGATGATTTTGAACAGCCGCGTATTATTATTGCGAAGCGGGCCGAGGTGGAACTGCTGTACCCACCCCGCCGCGTGGTCCATAAGAGCGAGTTCGAACAGGATTGCGGATTTGAATTTCAGCGATTCCTGCGAGTCTAAGTTCTTGTTGGCAAGGATTTTATCGAAGATTTGCGAGATTTCGCTTTCGGTATAATCTTCTGCGTACGTGAAATCAAGGCCGTGGTCAGAGAGTCGGCAGCCGTTGTCGTGAAAATAATCGTGCCTGTTCTGTAGAGCTTCGAGGTATAGCTGGTAATTCTTGATTTCTACGCCGCTGGCTTGCTCAAGGTCTTTTATGAACTTCTGAAGGCTCGGGACATCTTCTGTTGCCATAGCCTGGTCGGCCCGTAAAGCGGTATGGACCGCGACTTCGAAACCGTCGGCGCGAATCTGTTTATGATATTCGAGCGTATCGAGCGGCCCTTCGGTTGTGCAGATAAGCTTCACGTTCATTTTGCGGATTATATTACGAACGCTAAACTCTTTTGAGTTAAGCATTTGGCTCGTTTGCTCGTATATTTCTTTCGCAGTGTCCGGGCCGAGAAGTTTGTCTGTAATTCCGAACGGCTTTCTCAATTCGAGGTGCGTCCAGTGATATAGTGGATTACCGAGGCAATATGGAACGGTCTGCGCCCATTTTTCGAATTTCTCAAAATCGCTCGCGTCGCCGGTGATGTATTTTTCTGCTATGCCGTTGGTTCGCATTGCACGCCATTTGTAATGGTCGCCGTAAAGCCATGCCTGAGCGATATTTACGAATTGGTGGTCATCCGCTATCAGATTGGCTGGCAGATGGCAATGATAGTCGTAAATCGGCATGTCAGCAGCGTAATCATGATATAGTTTTTTCGCTGTTTTCGTTTGTAAAAGAAAATCTTCCCCAATGAAATTTGACACCATTTTTTTCCTATCTGCCTTTAAATAATTTTTATAACTCTTTATTATTTATAGATTTGCTATTCGCCCTGATCTTGGTTTTTCTCTTCTTCTCTCCACTTTTTTTCGTCTTCTTCCCACCGCTTTTCCTGCTCAAGCTTCCTTTTTCGCGCCTGTTCAGCGGGAGATTCGAAATTCGCCATTTTTTGTGCCCATTCGGAAACCTCTTTTTTCTTCTTAGAAACGGGTTTTGGGCGATTCTTTTCTTCCTCTGCCATTTTTTTGTCCCAACGCCAATATAAAAACCACCCGATCCCTAAAGCTGGAACCATAATTAACATAAAAATCTTATACATGTTACAATTCCTTAAAATTGTCTCAAGACTGGTTAATAAATACTTCGTTTAGAGAGATAGTAACGAAATCAGAAAAAAAGTCAATAAGCGGCTTATTATTCAATGATTTTCACATTTTTTACGCGAAAAACAGGCTAAAAGAGTGAAAATTAAAAAAATATTTCAAAAATCGCAATTTTATAATCAACATTTTCGCCTCTGAATGAGCCTTATATATATAGAAATTGATTTTTATTTATGAGGATAGTACGCCCATTGGGCCACGTATTGAGTGCTTTTTGCGGGTTAGCGGGTAGCCGGGGACGAACAATAAGGATTTGTTTCGTCCCCAGCATTTTTTAGCATTTCTTATATTTTTATACTTAAATTTGCATTTATCAACTCTATGCTTTCTGATAACATTAAAATATATGGTTTATAAGAGATTTATTAGGTGCAAAATATGAAAACAACAATGAAGCAGGAAAATGACTTCAAAAAGCAACCATTCTGGAGATATAGAATCCTTCTTGTGGTAATTTTTCTTCTTTCAATTTTTAATGCAACTGAAGCTGTATAAAAAAGATTTACCTGATTTAATAATAGATGCTAATGTCCAACAAACATAGAAATTATGTAACCCGTTTTTGTATAACTAATGAATAGGACTATAAAGTTATCTACCACTTTGGGAATTTACTCTTTAATATTTAAGAGGAAAGATTAAATGGATAACAAAGAAAATTCTACTAATGAATCTCATTCTACAAATCCCCTGAGATTTTATATTGATAATTGGGATATCTTTTGTTTTGTTGTGACAATTATCCTTATCATTCTTTTTTCATCGGGATTAGCAAGTTATCTTTGCGGGAGATTTAATATACATCTTGCTGGTGTATATTTTTTGAGTTTATTTGGCACTTTAGGCACATTCTTAATTTTCTTTCTTGTAAACATTGTACGAATATTCAGGAAAAACATTCTTAAAAAAAGACTTCTTATTCTTTTTGAAATTTGCCTGCCGATTATTTTCTTCTTATCCTTTTTTCTGTTTTCATTTATATGGGATTCCAAAGATCCTTTCTTATGCGGCCATAGAGACCAGGTACTTAAAAGAATTAATATTAAAGAAGCTCAAGCCTGGTTAAAAACAATCATTGATGAAGAGGGTAAGTTCAAGAAAGAAATATCTCATGACGATATTCCAGAATTCCTGAAAAAAGCCGGTTATTACAGAATATATATAGATGAGTTCGGAAATCCTATGATATACAGCGGATATGGCGGCGGATTTTTCCATTGGGGTTCTGTAATAGGTACCGAAGACATGGTTTATACCGAATCCCAGATCAAAGAAAAATCAAAACACGACGAGGAAGTATTACTTAGCCAGCCGGGATTCTATGTTTTTGCTCAATACTAACGACTAACACTTCTTAATTATATGTTTTTTTGCTTGAGAGATGGTGTCTCGAGTGGTAACATTTTTTTTCTGGATATGTTAGAAAGTATTAACACACTATAAAAATTGAAGGAAACAAAATGGCTGAAGCAATTAAATATACAGATAT
>JAFGPS010000161.1 GCA_016936075.1 Sedimentisphaerales bacterium
GGCCACCCGCTCGGTGACCTGGACAATTCGCCCACGCTCATCATACTCAAAATCGCTCCGTGCCAGGACCGAGCCGTCATAATCGTACGAAATCCGCCCGGCCACCTTGCCGTTGGCGTGATACACCATCCGGCTGGTAAGCTGAATTTAAGTTAGCGGACTTTTTATTTGGCCGGGCGTCCAAATGCTACATCTTCAATTGGAGTATACTCACAATTTGTCACTTTTGCCTTTTTCATGGCTTTAACAACTTTTTCAGTAATTATGCAAGCCCCAGGACAGTCATCCAGATAGAATATATCCGATCCATCCCAACGGTCTTCATAGAAGTAAAATCCGTGCAAACCCATGATAAATTTCTCACCCTCAAATTTGCGATATCGTGCCTTGGATTTTCGAGTATCCAACGGGCCACCCTTACCGGTGACTGCTATACCATGATATTGAAATGGAATTTCTGTTCCAACAATTTTCACATCATATTTGGTAAACTTTTTGAAGTTCTTCCAAATATCGAGAACCTTATCAGAAACAATGATTGGAGTAGCATAGGAAGTCCATAGAAAATCACCCGGTGTTGTACCTTTCATAATCTGAAGGGATACAGTGCCTTTAAAACCGCGCATCCCATTGCTCACGTATTTGTCAGGTAGCATGACCTTGTGACTATCAGCCCAGAACCATTTTGATCCATAAGTAGAATCAATGTTATAAAAACGCATCGGGTAATCTTCTATTATCAGACAAATATTTCATACTAACATCGCTCCGCGCCAGGACTGTTTGCATCAATGGCACTGGATAACCATCCATACATGTTCAAAATCTCGGGCCTCGAGGTCATCTTTGCGAACCCAAAAATACAGGCGACCACAATCTCCCCACATCATGTTAACCTGCTCGTCAGAATCCAGTTGCAGTAGTAATACCCAATCCTTCGTTCCTTTTTCCAATTGAGCCCGTCTTGGATCTTCATATCCACTACTATCGCCACAATATAATCCATTACTTACTAGCTGACATTGCAGTTGCATATCTCCCTGTATCTGCGCCGGGTGTCCAAACATTCGATGACAGCCAGACTCGTCCAATTCCTCGAGCAAGCCAATATACGCATCTTTCTGTTCATCAGTAAAATCCAGTTCTGTGATTGCCTTTGATTCCCAGGGAGGGAGTGTTACTGTTTCCTTGAAAATGATCCCGGCTTCTTCATATTGCCCCTCTTCCGGCAGATCTTCGGGAAACGATTGCCGGTTTAATTTCTCTAATGGACCATCATAGTAAAGCACTTTCCAGCTACCACGATCTTTCGGATCGAATCCCCATGTGGCTTGTTCGGCGTGGTAAAAAAAGGATAACAGTCCACTTTTTGGAAGGGCTTCGGCACAATTGAATCCAGCCATATCCGCCAGATTGATCTGGCAAAGAAACGATAAAGATACACTTTTCCATGAAGGCCAATCTATATCGTTCAGTAAATCTGGGCAACCTCCAATTTTTGAAGCACCGGATGATATTGTTTCCTTGTTGTTTATACTAAATGTTTCAATTTGCATAGCCCTGGCATTTAACGAAACGATTGCCTCACGGTGGCTATTCAAACCATGATTGTCAAGTAAATGTAGTAAGATATTCATCATGACAGGTCACTTCTATTTTAAGACTCTCAATCTACTGACGATCAAATGATTATGCACTAGAAGCTAACAACTCATAAATTAAAATTTATCATCTTGAACATATCTCATGTGTTTTTTTAGTGATAATCCTTTTGTTATAAGCAAGAATATAGTGAAATCTATAAGCGATCTATAATTAAAGTATACATGTTGAGTGACTCTTCTTTAGGAATGAGAGTGCCTTCACTTTTTTTCTTATTTAATTAACATGCATGGTGTGAATTTCATGTCCATTAGAAAACCCATATTAACTAATCCTTTAATTTTATTATCTAACAATATCTCAAGAACTTTTCGAGAAACAATGACTTTATTTACGTGGAAGTTATAGATTTGGCTCTCTACTATGATACCGCAAAGTTCTAGAAAATCATCTGGCAAAAGTGATTCTTTAGGAATTCGAGGTTCATGAATATACTGAAAGTATACGATATTATGTTCTTCACACACTGTTTTACTTAAAATGACTTTCTTGGCGGTTGAATAAATGGAGTTTGTAATGCGAACAAGAAAAGGAGCAGAAAAAGAGGAGTTGTCATGTTGATCTACATCTAACAATTTAACGGGCTCATAATTCAATCCTGAAACATTTTCTCGATCAAAAAGTTTTTTTAGTTTTGCAGATATAATTAGTTCAACAGGTTTACCCCATGCACGTCCAAGCTGTGCAATTCCTAAACGATTTGCTGTCAGGCATTTCATTTTAACAGGTCCTGAAATTTCAGAACCAACAAAACAACCATCGACAGAACAGATAGGAGGATTACATTGGCAGAAAAAACTTCGATTTACTTCAATAGGTTTTATACCTATATTAAAATGTGTAAAGTTTTCTATTTCCTTCCTATCTATTATTATAGAGTAAGATTTTTTGCAATAAAGAGCCTTGTCTACCTCAAATGCATTATCAAGGTATTTAACAATTCCTATTTTACTTGCTTCCACATAAATGTATTCGCTGGGTTTCTTGGGTACGATTAGTTCCTTACGGATTGTTTCTGGCAATTCCGCTTTTACTCTTTTGAATCGTTGTAAGTCCTGAAATGGACTATAGGTCACGTATTCATATCTCATATTTTCAAATCCACATTCACTTACGGAAATTATATTCTGGAAGATAATTATTATTTTATTGTACCGGTAGAGATAACCCGTACATTATTGGATTAAATTCCGCCATAGAACCATTCGTTAAAATATAATCCATTGCTGCAAGCCCCCAGTCCAATTGTTCCGCATATGGCAATTCGGAAATAACATTTTGTAGTGATCCACTGTAACCTTTCAAAAAATCATGATATCTAGCGCCCTGATTGAAAAATTGCGTTATTTGTTGATGCATTCCTCTTGGCAATGAAATCAAATTATCAAACGAGTTAAGAACTTCCCTACCAAATTTATCAACATTCCCCCAACCTCGTGCAACAATATGATGAACATCGCGGCCTACAGTCCTTGCCCAATTCCATACACCCTGTGTTGACTGCGAGGCAAACTCTAAAGCTTTATTTCGGAAGCTTTCAAAGTTAGCGAAATTCTGGATACGTTCCAGAATGGTTTGATAATTTGTTCCGGCAGCTCCAGCAGTACCAACAGCGGCTTGGGTTCCAACAGTCGAAGCCGTCTCTTGCGTGTTTGTAGGTGCCCGACCAGTAAGATCCATTTGATTTATAGGATCGTTCATGCAATACAGATAACGATGAAGTGTCAACGATTCCATAAAACCGCCTTCTTCTGGATCTCTGCTGCCAAAACAATAAAGTGCCGGATCGTATTGTCTGGCTCGCAGGTAGTACTGGGCGATTTCAGAATCGTAATACTGGCCAGTGTAGGTCCAAGGATTAGAGACATTTTCGGTAACCTCCGAAGCGAAAGGTGTACCGAATGGTTCATAGGTGTACGTATTCTTCACATTGGCCTGATTGTCGATCATCTGCCGAACTGAGCCAAGGCGGTCATGGAGATAGAAATACACATCCTGTCCCCAATAGCCGTCATGCTGCGCGATGATCTGCTCATTGGCATAGAGATAGGTCTTGACGACCGAATCGTTCGGGTCGCCGATATCCGGATCGATCTCGAGCAATACTACCGGCAGATCGGCCTCGGTATCGACGATATATTTTCGCTTCGTCGTGCTTTCATCGTCCACCTCCCGATAGATACGGTTACCGTCCGGATCGTACAGACAATCGACCGTCGCCTGGCCCGCGCCGGCGCTTCGCAGCTTGCCGTCCCAATTGTATGTCAAAGAGCTTGTAATAC
>JAFGPS010000162.1 GCA_016936075.1 Sedimentisphaerales bacterium
GTAACACAAACACCGGCGGAAATGATGTCTTTGTTGTCAATCAATCTTGCTTATAATCGCGGCGGACTTGACGAAGTTGAAAAGCAATATGAAAAAGCAATGAAAGAAATAGGGCCGCGGTCGGCACAACTCACAGTTGCAGAATTACTCGCCGAATCAAACGGCACATAAATAAGGAAAGGAATAATTATGAAATCACAAATAAATAAAAAAGCAGTACAATTTATAAGTATAATATTAGTATTATTAATTTCAAAATCAGTTGTGTTTGCATATCCACCCGACAATGCAGCGGTTTTGTATTATCGTTCAGCTTATACTTTTACTTATGATAGTAAGAAAATATCATTAGTAAAACAGTATTTGGATAGTGAAATTGAAAACAATCAGGAAATAATTGATTATGTTCTACGCAGCGAACATGCAATGAAACAATTCATCGATGCAGGTAATGGGAAATATTGTGACTGGGGTTTGGATTATTCTGAAGGTATGAATCTGCTGGCTCCTCCTTTGGCGGAATTCAGGGCTTTGTCCTGGATTGTCTTAGCTGATGCTAAAATGGCAAATGAAGCGGCAGAGTATGATAGGGCGATAGATTTATGTATAAGCAATTATCAAGCTGCTGCATATATAGCCGATGGTGCTCTGTTAGTGTCACGTCTTGTTGGTATTGCGATGTATAATTACACTAATCAGGTCATTATTGATATACTTCCAAATATAGCCGATAATCCAGATGTGCTCACCCGGTTAAAGAATCAGATTGATGAAGTGTCTCAGGGATTTCCTTCTTTAAAAACTTCAATAAAAACAGACCTTGAAATATGTATTGATGATATAAATAAGGAAAGCATTCAAAATCTTATAATTACTGCTGGTGATACAGTATTATCAATTCCGGAGAATATTGATCAGATTTTAGAAAATGCAGATGAAGGATTTATCGAGTCAAATAAGGAATATATGTTGAAGTTGCTCGGTGATTGTCTTGCGGCAACGGACCTTCCTTATCCTCAGGCTTATAAAAAACTGGACGAATTAATTAAGAAGCCAGAAATCGAAAGCAAAGAAAATTCAGACGCTGTTTTAGCGACATTTTTAATGCCAGCTCTTGTCAAAGTTCTCAGTGTGGACGTAAGATATACGACTCATTTTAACGCGATTCAGACTGCATTAAATTTGTATATAAATAGAACAGAAACGGGTAAGTTACCTGATAAATTACCCGAAGGTATGCCAAAGGATATGTTTAGTGGTGAAGATTTTATATATGAGAAAACAGATGATGGTTTTGTTCTCAAATGTCAGGGTAAAGATTTGTCTAAAGACGAAACGTATGAATATAAGTTCAAGGTGAAAAAATAGAATTTCTCGAATAGTCATACTTATGAGAGCAGGTATCCATAAATATATCTTAATAATGGATTCCTGCTCTTATAGTAATTATTCATATTTTATGCGCGACCATAGCTATCAAAAATAGAACGGAAGTGGAAGCCGCAGATGGCGAGTGTTATGGCCAGGTGAAAATGTTCTGGTTTTTTGATGAGTGACCAGAAAAATAGTTTCCAATAAGACAATCTGCCTCTATCTATTATGCCGAGATGCCAGATAGATTTGATAAATGCTTTAATGTCACAATATCTGTATCTTGATTTATTGTTTTCGCCGGGTTTAAGTTCTTTCAAGAATGTCAGGATTCTATTGTAGTAGTTTTTAGGTGAATAAATCGTGTTGACGACTTTCCTGTATCCATTTAAAAGTTCTTCTTTGCCCATTTTCGGGATGAAATTCATCGAGAAATCTGTATTGTCTCCAGTACTATCTTTCGAGAGTCTGTTTTCTGTCATAAGCCTGCGATATAATTGAGTTCCCCTTGGAGCATTGAGCAGTCCGACCATAGCGGTAACTACGCCGCTCTTCTGGATGAAATGAATCAGATTATCGAATACAGATTCTTTGTCGCTATCGAAACCAAGAATAAAACCCGCCTGAACCTGCATTCCGGTTCGCTGAATCTTTTTAACACATTCAACTAAATCACGGCCTTTGTTCTGAATTTTATTACATTCGCTTAGACTATCCTCGCTGGGGCTTTCAATACCTACGAAAACACAATCAAAGCCGGCTTGTACCATTAAATCCATTAATTCTTCATCATCTGCCAGATTGATGGAGGCCTGGGTATTGAAAGCAAATGGATATCGTTTTGTTTTCATCCATTTTATAATGGCGGGGAGTAACTCTGTTTTAAGAAGTTTTTTGTTTCCAATGAAATTATCATCCACAAAAAATACCTCTTCCCTCCAGCCGTGAGAATAGATACTGTCCAATTCCTGTAACACCTGCTCTGTTGACTTGGTACGAATTTTGTGCCCGAATAAAGTTGTTACATCACAGAAATCGCAATTGAAAGGGCATCCTCTCGAATACTGGATGGGCATCATTGCATACTTCTTCATCTTAATAAAATTCCATAAAGGAATCGGTGTTTGACTCAAATCAGCTCTCTCATGAGTGTTATACACTTTTCTGGCATAACCGTTTTGAATATCCTTAACAAAAAGCGGCAAAGTAATTTCAGCTTCTCTCAGTACAAGGTGATCAACTTGTTCATATTGTTCGGGAATACCGTTAAACAGAGGTCCGCCGGCAACAACTATTTTTCCAAGTTTATGACAATGTTCGATTACCTGATCCGCGGATTTTCGCTGTATAAACATTGCCGTAATGAATACATAATCGGCCCACTTTATATCACTATCGTGCAATTTCGATGTGGTCATATCAACAAGCTTTATTTCCCATTCTTTTGGTAAAATCGCTGCGACAGTAAGTAATCCCAAAGGTGGAACTACAGCTTTTCTTGAGATGAATTTCAGTGCTTTCTTAAAACTCCAGAAAGTAAGTGGTATGTCCGGATTGACAAGAAGTATTTTCATGATGCTGCTCCTTTAAAATATCTATCCAAAATAACATGGGTTTAAAGGGGGCTTGAGGCGATATAGTTAAATCAACAGGAGATTAAAATGATGCGTTCGGAGAAGCTAAAACTGGCTGATTATGACTAATAAAAGCCATATTGGCTTCAAGTGCCAAATCAAAATGATCACTGCTTCGCATCTGACTGCTTTTTCAAATTCGCTTAAACCTGCCTAAGTTCCTTAAAAAGGCGTTTAAAAAATAACCAACTATTTATTTGTCGGCTTATCAACTCTTTATTATACATGTTATATATGAGATTCAATAAGGGGAAAGATTAATTTGCCTAATCCTTTTCCTGATAAGAAGAAATACTTAAACCATTGCAAAATATTTGAAATGTGGTATTATCAAGGTAATAATCCATAAGATTAGATAATCTTTAAGCCGCGAAGGAAGATAACTAACCTTTGTGGCCTTTTTTATTAGAGCAGGAGTTTCCCAAAAGTTCAATTAAAGGAGTACAGAATGAAAAAGCAACTAAAAACCTCACCTAAAGGTAGGGAATGTGCATTTCCAGGCTGTAAATGCATCTTGAGTATCTATAATCATGAGACACTCTGCCGAATACATAACAATAAAGCTATCAACGATCAAAAGATTAGGCCATATCATCATATAAGATCAGGTTAATTATATTTATAATGCCAGAAAAGGTGTAATATTTAACATAATACGATTTTAATTTGTTTTTTATTGGACAGCATTTGTTTATATGATAATATAGTATTTTAGTGGAGATTATTCTTTCCTCTCTCAGGATTTTCCCCATAAATATAAAATGAGAGAAATTTATTTATTTGGCCAACATAGCGGCCAAGGAGAAGTACAAGTGAGTACAGGTACAGTAAAATGGTTCAATTCGAGCAAGGGATTTGGTTTTATTAATCAGGATGAAGGTGGAGACGATTTGTTTGTTCATCATTCGGAGATTAAATCCAGTGGTTACGCTTCGCTCGATGAAGGCCAAAAAGTCGAGTATGAAATCGGACAGGGTAAAAAAGGCCCATGTGCGACAAATGTGGTTCCTTGCTAATTAAGGACACAGCTTGAAAATCAAAAGGCCAGGCGTTGCCTGGTCTTTTTTTTTGTTTTTTTGGAGACTGTAACTTTGCAGTCAAAGAAATAAAACAGAGAATGTAAAACTCAGAAAATCCGACAAGCTAAAAGAATTTGATCTGAATATTAATTTGGGTCAGTTGTAAGCCACGGCTCATAATCAATTACGCCACTAAATCTTGCTGGATTAGGAGTTGTTAATCCCCACCAGTTATTTTCTGCTGATATACTTTCGTTTGTATCATTATCAATGTCAACGCCCGAAGAATTAGCAAAAATTGAATTTTGGCCGGAAGAGTTCAGACTCCCGTTTCCAAGGTCAAAATTGAAGATGCCGCATTCTAAATTATCTAATTCCAGGCCATCATCCTTATTCATGGCTATAGTATTATTTTCAAATATTGAATTCATTGTCCCAGCGTTATTGTAAAGCCAGACTCCTCTGCTGCTATTCTGGATGATATTATTATTAGAAAGATTGGCTGTAAGAATTCCTGTAGTCTGGTTAATTATATAAAGACCTTCAAGCCCATTATTCCCTATTGTGTTGTTTGTAAGCGAGGTATTGAATGTTCCATCCGCATTATCAAGCAGAATACCTCTGTAACCATTGTTTTCGATATAGTTATTATTTAGTGTTAGTGTAAGCGTACTGTTTGCGTCTGTATCCTGATCAATTGAAATTCCAGTGTCATTAGTAGTTACTCCACCAATATTATTGCTAATGATATTATTTTCAATTGTAAGCGTGGATGTCCCTGCATCAGTGTCAAAGTCGATGCCTCCTGCCTGATTGCCATTAATGGTATTGTTCTGGATTTCCATTGAAAAGTCACTTCCGGTATTATACAAATACATGCCTTGATTTAAATTATCGCTGATTGTGTTATTACTAATATTTCCGGAAAAAATACTATCGTCGGAAATGTTATAAATACGTATACCCAAATCTACAGGGCTGCTTGATATGTTATTATTGTTCAATAATAGGTTCATAGTGCTTGCATTATTGTAGCAGAAAATATTGTCATCCTGATTTTCAGAGATAAGATTATCCTGAATAGTTGCTGTCATAATTCCGCCGGTATAGTTGAGTAAACGCAGTCCTTCATTTGTATTTCCGGTAATTTGGTTGTCAATGATACCAATCTCTGCAGTGCTGCTTGCTGTGTTGTATATATATACCCTGTGTGCCGTTTCCTGAAATGGTATTATTTTGAATATCGCCAGTAATTGTACTTCCATTTGTATTATTGACATTAATACCTCTGCTGATATTGTCTGATATATTATTATTCAATATTGAAACATCGGTATTGCCTCCGGCATAGTTGTTTAGATAAATCGCATCAAGATTGTTATTTTGAAAATTGCTTTCTGAGATTGTTACAGTACCGGAAGAGTTTGTTAGGTTAACGGCATTGTTGTTCACGTTCTGGATTGTAACATCCCTGATTACCGGATTGTCAACATTTTGCCCGGAGATGCCGTTATTACCTTCTGATATTGTTATTCCTTCGATAGTATTATTAAAAACCATTTTTACTGTATCAGTATCGCCAGAATGAGTCAGGCTGGGACGGCCAGTATTTGAGTTTACGGTAAGTGTTAAATCATTCGGCAGTTGAATATCTTTACTTGTATTGTCTCCGATACCCAGAATCTGCTGATATGGTTTGAGCGTAAGTGTACCGCTTGATATTGTATTTACATCGATTCCGCCATCATCATTAATTAGAAATAATATATCGCTTGCCATGGAAGCGGTTTCGGCCTGTACGATAGTCATGGGATTTTCCTGTGTTCCCAGACCAGCGGAACTGCCATCAGCGCTGACAAAATACATATCGATTTGTTCGCCGCTTGCAGAGTCAATAACCGGAGCCTCTGTGTTTGATATTATCTTCGGACCTCCTGTAGATCCAGGTGACAGATTTATATTATCAGCGCTTGTTACTACATCTACATCGCGAACGATTTGACGCATCATACGGTTTCTAATATTTCGTTTTTTCTCTTTATATTTCGGATGTCCACCAAATGGAATCGATAAAGAAATACACGCAAAAGTGCTGTTATTCCTTATTTTGTCATGTTGAAACTCAACTCCGATATTTAATTGGCTGCCGTCTATTCCAAAGCTATCATTAATTTCGTAATTTAGTCTAAACCTGTGACCGGCGATTTTCGGAGAATCGCTGTGGTCGAAGTTGAAATATCCGCTATGAATCCAGAGTTTGTTTGTTTTTCCAATATCCAAACCATAGCCAACTTCCACATCATATCCGGGTAAAGCCCGTTCAAAGGCAGTTAGTGATTGGGTGTGCTGTATTATAGATGTCCCGCTTAAACTTACGCTATTAACCGTTTTGCTTGCTATCACATATTTTTTATTTTCCGGAATATAAATGTTGCCTCGCAATTCGATATTTGTTTTTAACAGTTCTATTCCTAACGTTCCCTGGTTGAATTTATTACCGTTCGGGCTTTTACGGATGTCATAAAAACCATAAATACCCCATATCCAGTCTTTACTTTCTGTTGTTCCATGTACAATACGACGGAAGCCCGTACCAATATTGCCTTCAATACTGTCTTCATCATCAAATGTACACCGGATATCCGAAAAGAACATTGAATTCGAAGATTGCCATAAAGGATTCATCAAATCAAATCTGCCGAGTTGACGATCATCACTTGATTTTTCGGTAAGATGTATAACAGGATACCAGTTTCGTTTTGTTTTATCCTTAGCTTTCGCAGTGACATTAGTGATATTTTCTGGATTATTATTTAAAGTATTTATTTCTTTATCATCTTTTATAATATATTCCTGAAGCTCTTCTGGTTGCTCCGCAAATGTTAGCTGTGTTAGTAATAGAGAAATAAAGAAATAAAACATAAATATAATATATATAGCCTGTATATCTAAAAATATAAAAATCCTTTTTTTCATATTAGTCCCAAAAAAAATATATAACCAAATTAGTTGTTAATTACTATATCAACAAGGATAGTGGTAACTGCAGTGGTTTTTCAGTAAAAGTATTAAGATATACGATGTATATAAACATGTCATATCCAGATATGAAATTTCGGCATTTTACTGAGGTTTCATTAGGGAATATCCTTAAATACGAGTAAGATTTTTGCTTATCCGGGCTGTTTTGTTGACAGAATCTTTAAGTTGGTCCTATAAATTCGAAGGTATTAGTAGGAAAATTTTCATATTAAAGACATTTTTCAAAAAAAAGCGTTGCGCAAGAGGGGGTTACTGAAACTATAATATTAGTATCTTTGAGGAATTTACGTGTTTTACTTTACGGCTGAGCCATCTCATAGCTTGGTTTGAGGATGGAATCCGTCGATTGTGTGTCATCTCGAACGGAGTTGAGGAGTCTCATAAAATAGATTTAGCTTACGCATTTTTGCGTATATGGCTTTATTTCTAAGGTATTTCAGCCGAAAAAAAAAGTGATGAAAAGACTTATACATAATATAAGAAAGGGATGAAAATGAAATCTTTCAAACAAGTGTTTATCTTACTTTTACTTGTGTGTTGCATTTTTAGCGGCGTTGTCAACGCTCAAAATAAATCTGACTCGAATGATGAAATAAAGAAAGTTTCAAGCGATCCACTTGTTACAGAAGAATTCGTGGGCGATGACTTAAAGGTAGTTCTTGATTATCTTGTTCAAGAAACAAAGATAAACATTAAGTACGATGATTCTATTGAAGCAAAAGTAACATGTAAATTTGATAAAATACCTTTAAGCAAAGTGCTGGAAGTAATTCTTTCTGCGACACCGTATAAAATCAAAAAGACGAATGATAATTATATAGTGTATTCTAAAGATGATTCGATAGTTAGTAATGATTTTCCAAGAGAGGTCTGGGATTTAACTGAACCTGCAATAACTTATGAATTTTTCAATGATGATTTACTGGTGGTACTTGATACTATTTCTTCAGATACAGGTGTAAATATAATGTGCGGAATGAATGTCCAGGGAGTTGTAACCTGCAAACTCGAAAATGTCCCGCTGGGCAAGGCACTTGAAATAATCCTTGCGGCAACTCCATTTAAAGCTGAAAAGAGAGACAGTTATTATGTGATTACTGAGGCTATTGCTGGACAAGAACGATTCGAGATATCAGGTAATATTGGAATTGCTAATGTGAAAATGGTAGGCCTTCTCAAAGAAATATATTCTGACGCAAATGGTTATTACACAGCCAGTGTCGATGCAGGGTTCTCTGGTAAAATTCAGCCAATAAAAGAAGGCTACAAGTTCGATCCTTCTTTTGTTATATATAATAATATTCGTTCAGATAGAAAAAAGCAGGATTATAAAGCTGCGGAAATATCTTCGAATAAACCTTCGCAAAAGGAAATGGATGAACCAGTTGTTTCAGATGAATTTGCCTTTGAGGACTTGCAGTTTGCTCTTGATATTCTTGCAAGTGAAAGTGGTATTAATATTATATACGAAGATACTGTATTGGGGCCCGTAACCTGCCGTCTTAATAGAGTGCCTTTAAGCAAAGCACTTGAGATTATTTTTTCACCTACAGAGTATATAGTAAAAAAAATGGATGATTATTACCTTATCATTTCACCTGAACTGGATGATATTAAGAATCAGATAGCACAGCAAGAAACCGCGACTATAGGAAGTATTGAAATTCCATTGGCGAGTATTGTTGAATTTCCGCTTGATATTATTTCTGAATCGGATGCTCCTTCCGAATTTACGGGTCAGGATAATGTTGTAATAGGTACGGAAATTGACGAACCGGCTGTTACTAATAAATTTATTAATGAGGATTTACGTGCTGCTCTTCGTTTACTGGCAATGGATACAGGTATTAATATTATGTACACGGATTGGGTAGAGGGTAATGTAACCTGCAAACTAAATGATATACCTTTAAGTAAAGCACTCGAAATTATCCTTGCCGCAACTCCATACAAGGCAAAGAAGATGGATGGCTATTACCTGGTTTATTCAATGGATTACCCGGCAGGCAAACTATTATCTAAAAAAGAAATTCAAGAGGCAACGGAACTAAAAATTACAGATACTTTTGTTGATGATGATTTACTTATGGTACTCAATACTATTTCTTCGAATACAGGTATAAATATTATGTATGGGTATAATGTTCAGGGAATAGTAAATTGCATACTCAAAAATGTCCCGTTAAGTAAGGCACTTGAAATAATTTTAGCGGCGACTCCATATACAGCAAAGAAAAGGGATAACTATTATGTTGTTACTGAGTATTTGTCTTCAGATAAGCTTTATCAGATTTCCGGAAATATCGGAATTGCTAATGTGAAAATGGAAGGCCTGCCCGGTGAAATATATACTGATGTAAATGGTTATTATAGTGCAAATGTCGAGCCAGGATTTTCCGGGAAAATTCGACCTGTAAAGGAAGGATACAATTTCAATCCTTCTTATATAGTTTATAACAATCTCATATCTAACAGGAGTAAACAAAATTATAAATCTGATATAGTCTTTTCAAGTCAGGCCGCACAAAAGAAACAGGATGACCCAATAGTATCAGAGTATTTTATTGATGAAGATATGTGGGATCTGCTTAATACTTTCGCAGAAAAAAATGATATTAATATTATATTAGATGGTAGTATTAATGGACTTATTACTTGCCATCTAAATAAGGTGCCATTGAGCAAAGCATTGGAAATTATTCTTTCTGCAACTCCATATATCCTCAAAAAGATGGACAGCTATTATTTGGTGATATCACCCGAACTGGATGATATTAAGAATCGGGTAGCAGTTGATTACGGTTTTTCCAGGATTATAAAACCAGTAAAAGAAGATGATTCATTTAGTCCTCCAATTAATCAGGATTCTCAAGTAATACAGGATTTAACGAATCAGAATGATAATTCTCATAAGTCAATGCTAACTATATCTGATACTTTGACATTAAAAGACCATCCGCTTTCGGGAGTTAATATTATCGCAAATCCCGGTGATATCAAAACCGTTACAGATAGCGAAGGGCAATTTAGCATACAAGTTCCATATGGCTGGAGTGGAGAAATTACTCTCTCAAAGCCCGGATTTAATTTCTCACCAGATAGTCGTCAATATAAAAATGTTACCACAGATATGAAAAATTGAATCCCTGTACCACCGAAAGCAGCAATTAAGTGACCAGACATGGGTACATGCCCGGCAGTGGGGGGACTGTTAGCCGGGATGCAAGGGGGCTGTAAAGCCCCAGCCTACTTGATGCCGGGGAAAATTCTCTTAAAAATAAGTTGCGCAACAGGGGGATATTGCGTCTATAATAATAGTTTCTTTGAGAATTTAATCTGTAGGAGAATGTTTGCGAGACCGGCATAAAGAGCTTTTGGAGTTGCTTGATAAGTCGGGAGCGGGAATTTATACGCTTCTGGCCAGGCTGACACTGCGCGAAGATGTAGCTGAAGAGCTTATACAGGAATTGTTCCTGAAACTCAGCAATTCTCGCGGATTCGAGAAAAGCAATTGCCGGGAGGCATATGCCCGCAAAGTCGCGATTAATCTTGCTTTTGACTGGAGACGAAAAATCAGGAAAAAGTTGGATTCTCAGGAATATGCTTATGAAGTAGTGACAAATGATGGCTCACCTTTAAGCAAAATAATTAAGTCAGAGGAATTGGAAGAGATGCTTAATACTCTTGAACAATTAAATGAAAACTCAAGGCAAATAATAATTTTGCGATATATTGAGCAGCAATCTTATGAAGATATCGCAGAACAAACCGGCAAAACAACTCACCAGGTTCGGGCGTTGTGCTCGAAGGCGCTGACCCGTTTGCGTGATTTAATGAGAACTGATAATAAAAATATATCAGCCAAGGAGACATAAAAATGAATAACGATAAGGAAAATCAAATACGATTCAGACTGAAAGTCATATCACAGATTGAACCGAAGGAACAGGCAATCACCAGTGCTATAGAAAAAACAAAAGATGTATTGGCAAAATCGCAAAAGCAAAAGGATGACAACGTGGTACGAACTTCAGGAGCGTTTATTTGCGGCCAGATTCTAAAGTATGCGATAGCGGCTGTAATTCTGATTGGTGTTGGTTTCATCGCGGGCAGGCTTGCTATTCCGGCTCAGCCAGAGATTAATATGGAAGAAATTCAGACGATGATGGATAAAAAGTGCGCTGATAATGCTGAAAAAATATTAGCAGCGTCGAGTACCTTGATGGATAAAAGGATGTACGAAATGGTTAACGTAATAGAAGCGGCTCGCCAGAAGGACAGGCAATGGACAGCCGCGGCGTTCGATAAAGTTGTAACTGATAACGACAGAATGGGAAAGTCTATCATAGCTCTCGCGTCAAGGACGAATTAATTGTGTGATGAAAAGACTGATAAATAATATATGAAAGGGACAATAATGAAATCTTTTTCAGGCAATACGAGAAAATATATTATAATAAGCAAACAAATAACTGCAACATTTGCAATGATAGTTTTAGCTGTCAGTAGTTTGAACGCTGCGCAAGTGAATACAAATACTCCAACTTTTACAATTTCAGGAAATGTAGGAATTGCAGGTGTGGCGATGAGTGGTCTTCCGGGTAATCCCGTTACTGATTCGAGTGGTCGTTATAGTGTTGAGGTTCCATTCGGCTGGGCAGGAAATGTCAGTCCAGTTAAGGATGGTTACAATTTTGCTCCACCTAAAAGAATATATTCGGCTGTTTCTTCTGACTTTACTAATCAGGATTATTCAGCAAGTGTGATTTCTTTTAATATTTCCGGTCAAACAGGAATACCGGCAGTTGAAATGCAGGGTTTGCCTGGGAATCCTGTTACAAGGCCTGATGGTTCTTATACTGTAACTGTAGATTATGGTTTTACTGGGACAGTAAAACCTGTCAAGGAAGGTTTTAATTTTTCACCATCGAGAAAAGATTATTCTAACATTAAAAATAATTATACGAATCAGGATTATAAAGGAACACCAATTGTTTGTACCATTTCAGGTACGACGGGAATCGGGGGAGTGCGAATGGAAGGTTTGCCCGGAAATCCTGTTACAGTATCTGATGGTTCTTATAATGTTGTTCTTAGTTATGGCTGGAATGGGATAGTGACACCGAAAAAGGAAGGTTATACTTTCGATCCGCCGGAAATTGAAATTACTAACATTAATTCTAATCTGGTACAGAATTTTCAAGCTAATGTAAAACAGTTTGAAATTTCCGGTAACGTTGGAATGCCGGGTGTAGAAATGCAGGGCTTACCTGGAAATACTTATTCTAATCAAAATGGTTCTTATCGCGCTATAATCGAATACGGCTGGAGCGGGACAGTAAAACCGGTAAAGAGTGGTTTTAATTTTGAACCTGATTCAAGAATATATAATGAAGTTAAAGAAAATTATACTTATGATAATTATATATCTGAAGCAGAAGATTATAACATTTCAGGGACAATTGTATCTGATAAAGGCGAACCGGTTGAAGATGTTGTGCTTACATCCAATGGTGTAAATCCTGTAGTGACAGATAGTGCAGGTCAGTATTTATTTGAGGTAGAATACGGTTGGAGCGGCGTAATAAAACCTGAACATCAAAGTTATACTTTTTCGCCTGCACTAATGCGATATTCTAATGTACAGAGAGACATGGCGAACCAAAACTATAAAGCTCAAATAAGAATGCTGACTATATCAGACACTATAACAATAAATGATGGTAAACCGTTACGAAGTGCTCAGATCAAGGCAATACCTGGGGACATTTCGACTATTACCGATAGCAGAGGGCAATATAGTATCAAGGTACCTTATGGCTGGACAGGGGAATTTCAGATTACACCACCATCACAGCCGGGCATTATATTTGAACCAGTTGTTCAATCATTTAAGAATGTCACAACAGATATAATAAATAAAATCCCTGTGCCGCCAACTAATGTATTGGAGACTACGATACAACAGTCGGAGAATATTCGAGCGTCGATTAGCAAACCTGTTGGCAGAAGGATTTTAGTTGTTCCATCTGGTGAAGTTGATTCGAAAGATGTTTCTCAAACAAAAGAAGATATTCTCGTAATGGCTGAGATTCTTGATGAGAGATTCCGTGAGCCGCGATTGATTGAGGGAGTTTTACGAGATTTCGGTGACTTTTTTGGCCGGGACAATAAGCAGACTGAAGCTATGTGTATACAGGGATATGGTATAATTTTTATGATGGAAGTGAACTGTCAGTTTTCATCGCTATCTCAACCTGAAGAAAAAGTCGAAATCCAAACTAATAGTGATACGGACCAGACCTGGCAGCAGGCAAGGCAAAGAATTCTCTCGCCGGGTACAGGAAACGATGGGAATAGCGAATATGAAGTGCAAATGGTAAATATTCTTAAAACAGAACTCATTCGCACATTAAAATACGCTTCCAATATTCGCAATATAAAACCTGATGAATGGGTGATTTTAAGTGTAAGCGGAGTCAGTCGTCAATCAATGCCGCCAGTTGGAATGCCATTTGGCGGCTATGGCGGGGGAATGATGGTTGGAGGAACTTATGGTTATGGCGGTGGTTCTTACAGTGGTTATGGCGGAAATACAATTATAAGTGGCTATGATAATAATTATGGAATTATGAATAATACAATAACAAATAGTCAAAATGTATCACCTGCGGCTTCGGTTATGACTATTCGGGTCAAAAAATCTGATGTAGATGAATTTGCCAACGATAAAATTGATTTGGAACATTTTCGGCAAAAAGTGCAAATATTATTGTATTGATTAAAAGGATATGAAATATTAATTCAGTTTGAGTAAAAAATATCCTTGTCTATCTCCCTCGGAGTTCAAGGTACCTGTAAATCTTGTCTAATTCATATTTCCCACCTTTACTATGGCTGGGTGTTATTTTTGCAGGTCCAATAGAAGAAGAGTTGCTTTTTCGAGGATTTTTATTTGAGGGCATCAGAAACTCGAAACTTAAAAATATTGGGGCAGTAATTTTCACTTCTCTGGTCTGGGCATTAATGCATTCTCAATATGATATTTCCGGTATATTTATTGTTTTTCTCTGTGGATTGTTTCTGGGATTTTCACGAGTAAAGAGCAACTCAATTAATCCCCCTATTATTATTCACGTTATTCATAATGCCATATCTACAATTAAGCTAATTGTTTATTTGAGATATTTTCAAAGCTGATTTTTTCATACCCCCTCATAATTTAATAAAAAAAGAGCCTATGATATGAAATATTCCTGATTTGCTAAAAAAATAAAAATAGTGCTTGACGTTTGCGTATTTTATTAATATATTGTCAAGGCTATACCCGGAGTAGCCATACGGCTAAGACGGGATTTTTTTTGGCCTGAAATAAGGTTTTGAGCCTTGAAAACCTTATAAATGTGTAGAACAGGAATAGAAACGTTTACTGGGAGGTAATGATTATAATGAGTAATACCGAACAAATTTTAAAAGAAAAATTGACAGAAGAAAATTATAGCAAGCTGATGGCTGTTGATAACACAAAGATACACGAATTTGTAGCTGATGCAATAGAACTGGCAAATCCTAAGGAAGTATTTGTTTGCACAGATTCTGCCGAAGATGTAAAGCGTGTACGTGAAATGGCCATCAAGGTCGGTGAAGAAGGAAAGCTAACAATTGCCGGTCATACATACCATTTCGATGGCCCGGAAGATCAGGGCCGCGATAGAGAGATTACAAAATATCTCGTACCTCAAGATCAGACTTTGAGTAAGGCGTTGAACCAGATTGATAGAGAAGAAGGATTGAAAGAAATCCGCGGCCTGATGAAGGATTGCATGAAGGGCAGAACGATGATTGTTCGTTTCCTTTCACTTGCACCGGCCGGCTCTGTGTTCAGTATTCCTTGCCTTCAGGCAACCGATTCGTGGTATGTCGCACATAGCGAAGACCTGCTTTACAGAAGTGCATACGATTATTTCTGCACACTTAAAAAAGATGATAACGTATTCTGCTTCCTGCACTCGGCTGGTGAATTAAACGAGAGAAATGTAAGTGCTGATGTAGAAAATAAACGAGTCTATATGGATTACACAATAGACACGATTTATACCGTCAATTCCCAATACGGCGGCAATACAATGGGATTGAAGAAACTCGCTTTAAGACTGACAATTCGCAAAGCTGACAGAGAAGGCTGGCTTGCGGAACATATGTTTGTTTCAGGCGTTCACGGTCCCGGCGGACGTAAAACATACCTGGCCGGAGCTTTCCCAAGTGCATGCGGAAAAACTTCAACCGCAATGCTTCCGAGCGAAAAAATCCTCGGCGATGACATTGCTTATTTCAGGAAAATTGATGGCAAAGTTCGTGCTGTAAATGCTGAAAACGGTATTTTCGGTATTATACAAAGTGTAAAAGAAGACTCAGATCCGATTATCTGGGATGTTCTGCACAAACCGGGTGAAGTGATTTTCTCGAATATTCTTGTATCAGACAAAAATCCATATTGGCTCGATATGGGGCAGGATATAGCTGATAAAGGAATCAATTTCACGGGTGATTGGACAAAGGATAAAAAAGACGCTAAAGGAAATGCTGTTCCATGTGCTCACAAAAATGCTCGTTACACAGTTACTCTTGACGCACTGGAAAATTGTGATCCTGAATTAAATAATCCTAATGGTGTTGAGCTTGGTGGTGTAATGTACGGCGGTCGTGACAGCAAAGCCTCTGTGCCGGTTCAGCAGGGTTTTGACTGGGCACACGGAATAATTTCATACGGTGCTTCACTCGAAACCGAAACTACATTTGCAATTATTGGGGCCGAAGGCAAGATTGAAATCAACCTAATGAGTATTCAGGACTTCCTCGCAATTCCGTTCGGAAAATATATTCAGAATAATGTTGAGTTTGCTAAAGATATTAAGAATCCGCCGCTTGTCTTTGGTGTTAATTACTTTCTCAGGGACAAAGAAGGTAAATTCCTCAACGGTGTTCGTGACAAACACGTTTGGGTCAAATGGATGGAACTGAGGGTTCATAATGACGTTGATGCAATTAAGTGCCCGACAGGTATGATTCCATGTTATGATGATCTTGTAAAACTCTTTAAACAAGTTCTCGATAAGGAATATACGAAAGAAGATTATGTAAATCAATTTACTATTCGTGTACCGGAAAATCTTGCCAAACTCGATAGAGTAGAAGCATATCACAAGGAAAATATTCCGAATAATATTCCATTGGTTTATGAAACAATGGAAAAGACACGCAAATTGCTTAAAGAAGCTCAGGCAAAATACGGCGATTATATTTCTCCGTTTGATTTGATATAGATTGAAAATTTATGAACGTCCCGGAATCCCGGGACGTTCATAAATAAAATACTCTTTCTTAGAGATAATTTTTTAGAATTTGTATATCATGCTTAAAGCGACTGATGGTGCATGGCAGCGATATGATCCAGTTGATGTGCCGTAATAGTTTCTTTTGTTGAAATCCTTGTTGAAAATACCAAGTAAATAATATCCATTAATATTAAATGTCAGGTTCTTTTTGGCTTGATATTGAATACCTGCATTGAGATACGAGTTGCCTCGATAGCTTCGTTCCCAGTCAGTATCGACTCTGGTATTATTTTGTTCGACATAGTCTTCCATGCCGGAAAATCCCCAGTATTCCCGAAATGAGCCATCAATCGTCCACTTCTCGTTTAACTTGTGTTGTGCAGTGATTTTTGTGACATTGTTAGACCAGTTCGCCAGATCATCGTATGGCTCTGCCGCGATGAATGTGTTTTTACCTTGTTCAAGATTGAAATCATATAATTTAGTAAAGCCGTGAGAAATTGCAACGCGTGTATTTTTTGTATGGTATGCGGCTTCCAGCTCAAATCCCCAATCTCTTTGTGTTCCGATATTAACAGATGATAAGTCGGCATTGGACCATCCAATAACGTCGAGATTATAGTGTACAAATACAGAAGCAGCCAGGTCAAGATTCTTACTTTGGACACGTTCGTAACGTATCTCGATACTATCCAGTGTCTCTGGATCACTGATGCCATTGTCATTCATATCCTGAATTTTCATTACTTGGGCATTGTTCGAGCGAAGGGATCTTGCCCACATAAGTTTATATGTGTCTTTTTCATTTGGAGTGTAAACCAGCGATGCTCTTGGTGAATACATATAGTCGGTGAATGTATTTTTATCTATTCTGCCGCCAATAAAACTTGTCCATTCGTCGTTAATTTTCCATTGATCCTCAAATACAAAAGAATACAGATTTGTTGACCATCTTGGCATATCAAATCCTGATTGTTGAAACTCTAAAGTTGTAGCATCCTCATGTGGCCAGCCGGGACTGTCATAACCGAATTCATCGTGTGTTACCTCAAATCCGGTTGCTATTTTATGATTGTTATTTAAGTTATATCTTAACATTGCCTTGGCATAGTATTCATCTGAACGGTAGGCATCAAAAAGTTCATTACCAATCTGTCGCTCAAAATCCATCATTGCATAACTGAATGCCAGATCTATCTCGAGTTTGTCAGTTATTTCTTTATTGTATCCAAAGAATGTTGTAACCTGCTGATATCCGGAGGTGTTTTGTACCTGAGGCGTACCAAAAAATTCAGCATAACCGGCTGGGAAATGAGCTATCCTTGTATCATCCAATGAAAATTTTTGTCCACCTTGTGTATAACGTGCCCAAATATCCCAATTTCCCTTGGTTAATTCAATAAATCCTTTTATGGGAGGAATGTTTCGATGAGTTCGCCCATCACGATTTAGGTCTGCATCTACAAGAGGATCACCTGCTCCAGTACCTTCACCTGGAATATCGTTTCCAAGATTATTTGGATCCCAGGGTAAAGAGGCATCTTGAGGAAAATCAAGACCTGAGAACTGAGGTGCATCGTATTTGGATGCGCCTGAATATGTTCCAATACCTCCAAAAAGGAAAAGACCTCCGCCATCTTCGAATTTTTGCCCATGTTTAATTTCTGTGGAATAAAACTCTTCAATTACTCCGAAACGTGATGTTATTTCAGTACCCTGGAAAGTTTCTGCGTTATCGGTAACTATATTAATCACCATAGACACAGCACCTGGACCATATAATCCTGAACTTGGGCCGCGAACGATATCTATATGATTAATGTCTTTTAGGTACATAAGATCAAGTTCACTTATAGCACAAGAACGAGTCTGGTCATTTATTATCCTGCCGTTAACAAGTATGAGATATTTGTCGTCCCTGTCACCTATAATACCACGCAATCCAAGATGACCCATTTCCCAGTTATGCCGAATCCACTGGAGATTAGGTACATAAATATCGAGCAATTCGAAAAGGCTTCTTGCTCCGGATAATTGTATGTCTTCTGCTGTAATCGTAGTAACAGCGGCAGGTACAAGGCGGGGTTTGGCTTCTGTTAAAGTTGCTGTTGAAGCTACTTCAACATTCATCAATTCTTCTATTGATAAGTCAAACAAATCATTCGCATCTTCCGCAATCAGATTTTCGGACGATACTAATATCAATATCAATATTAATAACTTTCTCAACATTTTTTTTCTCTGACTCATATTTAAGAGCCCCCTATTAGAAAAAGTTTGTAGTAAACATATGCATATATCGGAGGAAATAGATAGTGATTTAATTAAATTTTCAATAATCATTAGTATTTTAATAGTTAAAACATCAAAAATATGTTGACATAATGCCTGATATTCTTTGAAAATAGGCCAAAATGATAATAAAAATATATTGGAGAGCTATTTATGGCAATTGACCGCAAAGGGCAAGGAATGCAAAACGTCAATACTGACCAGGGAATTGATAATGATCGCCAAATGATATTAGACGCAAAAAATAAGGGCGGCTTGTCAATATTTAAGACTTATATAAGATTATCCGGACCTGGCTGGCTGCAAAGCGGTATTACTCTTGGGGGCGGTTCTCTCTCTTCAAGTCTTTACCTCGGTGTATTGGTCGGTTTCAGTTTTCTATGGCTCCAGCCTCTTGCCATGATTTTAGGTATTATCATGCTAAGTGCCATTTCTTATGTAACATTATCGACAGGCCAGAGACCCTTGCGCGGTATTAACGAACATGTATCTCCCGTTCTTGGATGGGGCTGGCTTATCGCATCAATGATGGCAAATCTTGTATGGTCTATGCCGCAGTTCTCTCTTGGCACCGCGGCGATTCAGCAAAATGTTATGCCGGGTATCTTCGGAGGTGGACCAGAAAGTCTCATAAAAGATCCATTTACCGCCAAGTTGATTGTTGTTCTGGGTATTCTTGCTATATGTATTATTGTGACATTGCTTTATGATGCGGGCGGGAAAGGTGTAAAAATATTCGAATACATTATAAAGGCAGTAGTGTCAATGATTGTATTGTGCTTCATTGGTGTTGTAGTTAAGCTTAGTATGGAAGGTAAAATTGTCTGGGGAGAAATTTTTAGCGGGCTTATTCCTGATTTCTCGCTTTTCGTAAGACCAAGTGACAAACTTATGCAGCATATAGATTTAGTGGGCGATTCATTCAGGCCTTTCTGGACTAATATGATAGTTAGTCAGCAGCGTGATGTTATGATAAGCGCGGCCGCTACTGCGGTTGGTATTAATATGACTTTCCTGCTTCCTTATTCGATGCTAAAAAAAGGATGGGACAAACATTTCAGAGGACTTGCGATTTTCGATTTATCTACTGGTTTGTTTATTCCGTTTGTTCTCGCTACAGGCTGCGTTGTTATAGCTTCGAGCAGTCAGTTTCATGGTCAGCCGGCGGCAGGGCTTGTAGCAGATCAAGAGGGTGGAGAGATTACAAGTGAACCAGCAGCCAATCTTATCGGTCCATTCAAAGGACTCTTAAAAAATAGATTGAAATATGAAATTGGTCCAGAAGAGTTTGCTAATTTGACTGATCAACAAATTCAGCAAAAATCAGAAGCTTTGCCCTGGGCGGATAAAAGAATGGCCGCTATGTTAGTGACTCGTGACTCTTTCAATCTTGCTGATACATTAGCCCCGTTAACGGGTGACGTCGTAGCACAATATATTTTTGGATTCGGTGTGCTCGGAATGGCGATTAGTACAGCTATGATTTTAATGACAATAAACGGCTTGTGTTTTTGTGAGCTTCTTAATAAACCTCCACATGGCTGGCCTATGAAAGTTGGCACTCTTATGGTTAGTATTGGTGCCTTGGGTCCATTCTATTGGAAAAATGCGGCTACTTATTTAGCGATCCCAACTTCTGTTTTCGGAATGGTTTTGCTGCCTATTGCGTATTTTGCATTCTTTTTGCTAATGAATCAAAAACGCTTCCTGGGCGAAAATACTCCTATGGGAGTAAAAAGGATAATCTGGAACGCTTTAATGATTCCCGCAGCTGGTGCTGCTGCATTTGGATGTGTCTGGAGTTTATGGTCGAAACTTCAATGGTTAGGAATCGGTATTCTTGTGGGATTTATTGCTCTATGTATTGTTGTGCATTTTGTACGAAAGAAGCCGCAAGCTGCATAGAAAAAAACATACTATCTGACAAGCCTGACATGTCAGAATTGTCAGATAGCTATATTTAATTTTTTCAATCAAAAGGCATAATTACGCCGCCTGATTCTGTTCTTGTGATATTAGATTTTCTTGAACCGGGACCTTCGGGCTTTTCTGCTGCTCTTGCTCTGCATACGAGGCCTTCAGACATTTTATCTTTATTTCCGTCAATGAGTACTGCATAAGAAAGAGAGTTGGTTGATCTTTGGATTTCTATTGTTGCTACTTTATTCTCAACTTGTCCGAGTGACTGTCCTGTATCTGAATCGATGATTACTTTGCCCATACTATAGACATCGAAAATCATACCTGTTTTCATTTTGTCGCCACCCTGGTTCAGGATGAGAGTACCATCATCTTGTATCGCCGCGATTTTTACAGGATAAACACAGTCGATGATTTTCTCGATAATATCATTTGCGGCAAGAGCAAGGAAGGCATCACGAATTTGAGAAGCGTTCCACTCTTGAGTGTTTGTTTCATCAGCAAGTTTTCTAACTTCATCGTTTTCAAGATATTTCTGAATATCCATTGTCAGAGCGACCTGCTTTGTAGAATTATCTATAAGTCGAAAACTGAAATCGAATCTTGCCTTATATTCAGTAGTAGTAAAATTCGCCGCTTCAAGCCGCTTTTCTATTTTTTCGACAAAAGCCTGTGTTACATTACCAACCAGAAGATAGTCGGCACCGAGAGTTTCAGCGAGTTTTGCCTGCTCACCCAAAGGAGCATCGAATGCACGAAGCATAGCTTTTTCTTCAATTAAAGCACCATAACTTTCTCTATCGAGAATAGAGAATTTGTTTGTTTGGGTTAGTCCCGTCATAAGACGCTGCGAAAACAATGTCGAAAGAGTCTGGTCAGAAATAGTCTGGTTCAGAAAACGGTAAGAACTCTGCATTGTTTTTACAGGCATAAGAGCGATTTTAACTCTCGGAGTCAGGCCGCGTGCTGAATAATCATAAACGTTTACTTTCAGCTTGACTTCGTAAAGGTCTTCATCTTTTGATTCATAGATAACTTCGAAGCCTTTAATGAGTCCTTCGATTTCAGTTGTGTAAACTGTGTCACGAGTTGAAAAGTTCATAGAATCGATACTGATACTTCTCTGTCCGGGTTGTGTTGAACCGAAACCTGCGGTTGTTCCTCTGTAACCCAGATTAGATGTAGTTGACTCGACTCTTACGCCTCTTGCCTGTTCGACTGCTCTGTACAAAGCGTTTTTAATTGCTTCGTCTCTATTGCGTCCCTGCCCAATGACTTCACGAACGACAGAATCGACCGTATTAGTTTTCAGAATACTTTGTGGTTGTGCTGTTGTGTTATTCTCAGTTGAGAATGCTCCAGTAGCAATGAACAAACACAAAGTCAATGTGAAGATTAACTTTTTCATCTTTACATCCTCTTATATAAATCATTAATTTTTACCAGGGCACAGATTGATTGCTGCCTCTTTTACCGACCAATACTTCATCCTGCCAGAATGATAATCCAGTTTTGACTTCGCTCAATTCAAGCTGGAAATAGTATTCTACCTGTTGTTTGTTTTTGGCCATAGGTACATTTCTTTGAATTATTTTGCCGGCAATAGTTAGTTCCGGAGCAATGAGAGTACGTTTTGCGGCTGTTGTATCCGAATCAAATTCATCTGATTCTCTAAGCTCTCTTGTTTCAAGCAATGTCTGATCAGAACCTGGTCCTACCGCTGCAGTAAAAACTGCCTGGCCGCTATTTGTAAGTTCTCTTTCGATTTTTACCATAAGCTGGTCTGTGTCAATTCTCTGCATGGTATCATTTTTAATACGGCCGGTAGCAATGACATATCTGCCGTTGTCGGATTTTTTCAATCTTCCTGAACCAAGTAAGGATTGAATCATCTGGCTTGCGGCCTGGTCAAAATCCCTGTAATCGAGTGACATCACTGCGCCTGCACTATCGTTAATTATATCTATGTTTGTTGTTTCTTCGCCGCATCCTGTTATAAATAGTCCGGCGAAAAGTATGATAATAAATATTTTTGTTTTCATGTTTTACTCCTGATCTCTTGTGTTCATTTTAAAATCTACCGCGCTTGCATTTGGTGCAAAAGCAGTGATTACTCCATTTGATTTTCCCGCTACTGACGTATTAAGCCAGACATTTGTCTTCGAGTTGATTGTAAAACCATTTGCATCTACCCATTCAATCCTGTACTGGAAACGCTCAGTGTTGTAAGACCTGTTGTAGAATTCAACCTGAAGCTCAAGAATATCTGCACTGTTTCGTCTTGTTGCGGCGTTTGTAAATTCGATTCTTTCGCCAGTTATCGCGCTGTAAATATGCGCCAGCGGTTTAGTGATAATATTGCTTCCCAGAGTGTCGCTTGCGACTCCTTCCTGAATCTTAACTCTTGAATCCTGCTTTTGTTCTTTGCCGCAGCCAAAAAGCAGGAACATCGTTACAATTAACATTGTACTCAACTTTTTCATATCATTTCTCCATTAAAAACATATTGTTTTATTTTAGAATTTCATTATATCATAAACTGGTTTCGCTTGTCTAAATGGTATTTTAACATAGACCAGAGCGTTATTACAAGGGGGTATTTCGACCTGAAAAGAATTTCCTCCCGGGGGTGAAACTGTAATAAGTCTGTTTTCAGGAATATCCATTCTTGCTACCTGGAAATCCTTGGGTAAAGTAGTCCATATTCTTACATCAGCGGCAGTTGTGGCGAAAGTATAAGCCGCGGCAAGGAGAGATATTACCTGGGAGCCGGAATCACTATTTTTTGTGAGGGCATATTGTGCAACTGCTTTTGATGTAGCAGAAATAATCGCACGTGTTAAAATACCTTTGAAATCCTTCTCAAACTCGGTTTGGATTACCCTGTCCATATTCGCGACTTCCTGAGTTTTTACACTTTTATTCTCAGTTTCGATTGTCAAATATGAAAAAGCCTTATCTCGGAAAACAAGTTTTGGTAACGCTATGCCGAAATATTTGAAATCCGCTTTCTTGTCGTTTCTTTTTCCTTCTATAAAAAGCGGAATATCAATTCTGAATTCTTCCTTAACTGGTCCCATTCCGTTTTCAAATATTACCCAAACCATATTCTTAAATTCTTTTTGGCCATCGAGAACCTGTTCCGTAAGTGCAAAATCCTCACCTACAAAATCATTATCACTTACCATTCCGTAAGCTTCCTTCAGAAGCTGCGTTGCTTTTGAATGGTCACCATCAAGGTTGAAAAATATACCAGCTATATAATTTGTGAAAGGATTTATGAAATCGGGGTAAGCTTTGAAATCATATAAGGACGGATAACTGCTTTTCACAATATCCTGAACCTGCGGATTATCTACATTATCTTTTGCTGCCGTATCTTCTTTATCGATTTCCTTTTTAAGTTTTGCGATTTCAGCGGCGAATTTTTGTGCCGCACGTTTTTGCCGCTCCAAAGCCCTGTTAAATTCTACTCTCGCCAATTCATTGTTGCCAAGAGCCATGAAATTTAAGGCTTTGTACGTGTTTATCATAATGCCATCGTATTCATCACCTACATATGGGACGATGTTTTCGTTTGTGATAATAGCAGCGGCTGAGTCGATAGTTTCGTTCTGGTAATCGAAATAATTCAGCATTGTTTCGGCTTTATCGAAATATTCGTTGCTTTGCTGGTAGTTCTTATTCATTCTCTCAAGGGCGGCTGCCTGCAGTGCCCACAAAAGGTCCTCTTTTTTGGGATTTTTCCCCTGGGTTTGTTTGGATTGCGCTATTTGAACTGTTTTTGAAAAATTACCTGGACCTAAGGCTTCGCTTCTAAAAGACTCATTGAATTTATTAAGGTCGCTTTTCGGAGCGTTACATCCGGTACTAAGTAAAAACACTGCAAAGAGAACATAGAAAATAGCCCTGTAACAAATTATTATCCTTTTAATTACCATCTCCCTTATTTTTCCATATATTGCTGAATATATCAAAGTATTTAAAATAAATTCTTCATTAATAATCGGCTTGAAAAATGATTTGGCTATAAAAAAAGCTAAGAGTTTTGTGAACTCTTAGCTTAAACAACAGACTTAGTTTTTCGTTTTTGGTTTTTTATTTTACCAGTCGTTGTCTTTTTTGGGTTTAGTTCTTATTCTTGTTTCAGGAGTTACAGCAGTGCCTGGTCGGTAAATTTGAGCCGGAGGGATGCTGCTGCAAATGCTTGAAACGATCATTTTTGCTTCCTGCTCTTCCAGAGAATTTAACGGTCTTTTTCCTGGCATGACAGGCATTGTTTGTGGTGCTTGAGTCACAACATTACGTCTGTTGAGCATTAATAACGGGTCCATCAGGAAATCATCCTGATTGTTATACTGAGATGTTTCTCTACCTCTGGTTCTTGTCCCTCCGAAATCCTGGCCCATCCATAAAACGCTGCCGTCTTTAGAATCAATGATTTGGGCACTGATAGAAATTTCATCTTCGAAATATGGAACATTAATCACAAGAACCGCTGGAACTTGAATAAATTGACCCATTTGAGCATAATCTTCTTGAGATAAAGATATTCTTTCTGATTTAGTTATTGCCTCAATTTTACTATGTGATTGTGCTAATGGAATAGGCGAATAACCTTTGTTCAGAAGTTCTTGAGTGAATAAACGCGCGATTTGAGCCTTGGCATCATCGTTTTGTACCTGACCTGTAACGGCTACAATAGCTATTTTATCAATGCCGCTCAAATCATAATTGACATAATTTGATCCTCTATCCAGGAATGAACAGCCGCCAACGCACAACATTAATACTGTAAAGATAAAGATTATTTTATCCATCACCTAAACCTCCCGACAAATTGGTGAGTTAATATTTTATGTTAAGTATATAGTATTTGGATAAAAATGTCAATACTATTTTATCCTATATTATACAGATATCCCATATTGCATTGCAAGCATGTTAATTATAGGTCTATAGTTAAAATAGTCAAAGAAAAAAGGGTATTTTTTTCTTCATTTTTCGTATTAGAATAATGATTTTCTGATTTTTAGCGTTTAAATATTTAATAGTTTTATGATAGTAAAACTATTCCAAGATACTTGAATTTTAAGATAACCATTTAGCTACCCATGCAGTTTCCTGGGGTTTATTCGGCCAATTCAAATCATCAAACAGAAAGTCGCTGGCTTGTCGAATCATAACTCCAGGTGCGCAGGGCGTCATTTCCATTGAGCCAACTATATCATTTTCGTATTTATCCAGAACATTTAATAAATATCGCCAGTTTTCTTCGGAGATACCTCCCTGTAAACCGGGTGGCACATGGTCATCTGCTTTACCATAATTGTCTGAGAGATGTAAATGTGCTATTTTAGGCGCAAGCTCATCAACAAATTCTCTAAACGAATATTCATTATTTATATTTGCATAACCTGTATCTAAACAATACCAGATTGAAGGGAATCTTTTGCCCATTTGTTTAAGTAAAGGCAAACGTCCAGTTTCAATGCATAATTTGATATCATTTTCCTGAGCTAACTGTATTATTTTTCCAGCAAAATCACAGCCGTTAAGGTCGTGCGTTTCAGGAATTCCAATGCTCTTTAGATCTGTTATGATATGGGCATTAAGAAGCTTTGCGCATTCGATTTGTTCATTCCATTGCTCAAATGTGGGATTATCATTTCTTGAACGCATTGAAACCAGCATACCTTCAGTTGCTTCAATAAGCCTGGGCCAGTTACGTCTTGCATATCGACATTCAGGATTACCTTTAATATTTGGCCATAATTCAATTCCAAAACCCAGTGATTTCAGAAATTCACATTCCTGTTCAAAAGAAAGTGAATTCTCACGTCCCCAGAATATCATCGTTGATACAACATAGCTGATTTGCATTATAAAATCTCCAATCTACCAATAGAATAAGCTGCTATTAGCGGCTGCTGCCTTATTCTTTATCGAACGAAAAGGGGGATATATTCACTGTTAAACCTAATTTTTAGTCAGAAAAACCTGAATTTTCTTTTTTTGGACTGGATATGAAATAAAAATAGATGATTTCCTGAATTTACGCTTATTTTTTCTTTGACATGGTTTAATTTAGTGAAATATACTAATAGAATACTTTGGAGGAGTGGTGGAAAGGTCTCTTTCCTTTTCTAACCATTCTAAGTGATATATTATAGGTCATAATCTGATATCAGGAGTCTTTAATATATTTGCTTGGGATTTATTGAACTTTCTGCCCTCATGCTAACTTTTGAGAGTTTATATCTATTGTAGTTAATGGATTTTAAATTAGTCCCAGAATTTGGAAGGGCAGGAAAATGGCTTTAAACTTCTTAAAGAGAAATAGAAAATCTCGGAAAAGTCTACGTTTATATCGCAATCCCTTCACAAAAAGCAAATCTATCCGTAATTCTGAAGATTATCTGACGGATATTTTAAATAATTACCTGAAAGAGCCAATAAAAAACCAAACAACTTGCCAGAAACGCAAAGAGATAAAAAAGAAATCAGAGTCTCTCAATGATGTTAAAGATATATTAACTGAAAAAAATGTTGCCAGGCAGAACTTGGATAAAGGAAAAGAACGTATCGAAAAGCTAATGAATGAAATTTCTGACTTATTAAATTCTGATGATTTTAGCAACAAAAGGTCTAATATTATGATAGAATCGCAAGGTGATAAAGCGAATAATCTGAATCCAGAGGAATTTTCAGAACAATCGGTTTCTAAAACAACTTCTTCTGACTCAAAGAAACCAAAAGAAATCAAAACTACAAAACTTCCGCTGGATATTCAGGAATTGCACAATGTCGCTGCTATGGCAAAGCGTCTCCGTGCACGTTCTAAATTAAAAAAACATTCAATAAAGAAAGAGCAATAATATACTTGATTACGATACATACATAAAAATTGCTTAATAAATTATTCTATTGATTTTGATTAGTTGTTAAAGTTTGTTGATTGTTTTGAGAGTGAATAATCTCTTTTAATTTATAGTCAATGCATATAGCGGCAATCAGACTAATTACAATAGCAACAACTCCAAAGCCCACAATCTTTCTACCGCGTCTAACCGCCATATCACCGTGAAAAAGTCTCATTTCACCAAAGAATATAGTTCTGGGTGATGGTATCTGGCGATCTTTTATTGCCATTAATCCAAACCATATATTGTAGCCGGCAAAGGCAATAACAGTGAATAATCCGAATATACCAACAGTTTTTGTTAAAAGTAAAATGGTCTCGATGGAATTGGGATTAGATGTTTCAGATTGTTTTGATTGTTTAAGGAAAAACATTATAGTAAAAAGGCATAATATCCAACATACTAAAACAGCTATTCCGATTATCCTGTTTCCCGGAATAACAGGGTGTTGTTTTTCGAAATCTTTTTCTCCTACGTCGCATTGGTGAAGCTCATCAATTATCTGAGCAGCTTCCTGCGCGTTTGTCGATTCCCAAATTAAAGGATTCCAGTCTTCAGAATATTCGTCTGTTTTCAGAAATTCTGAAGGTCTTAAATAAACTTTATATAAACCGGATTCGGAGTCATGGTCAATTTCAGCCTTGAATAAATAACAGGGTATATTTACACCGTTAATAATCATACAAGAAGTCCTGCGTTGGATAGTTATAATTTTAAGCAGCCAGAATTTACTTAGAATACCAATAATTGCAATAATTAAAAAAAGTGGAATAATTATTGTAAGTGCGACTTCTGGCGAACATCCTTCTTTTGCAATAATACCAAAAAAAGTAATGATTGCTATTATTAACCAAGTAAGTATTGCTTTTATAATACGATTGCGCAGATGTTTTTTAGATGGGTCTTTGCGTCTGATTTCTAATCCAGTGAAATACCAGCCAAGATCATTTTGTAAACGCTTCATAAGTCAGCAATATTAATGATTTATTTAATCATTGTCAATAATTTCAACATTTTCCGGATGAAGATGGTACAGTTCTGGAAGCTGGTTTTTGCCGAGTTTCACTTCTACTGAAACAAGATTCTCATTATATTGTGTGTCTAAGATTTTACCTTGTGACCTGAGGAAGTTTATTGCTTTACCGTTAGTATGGGTATAGGTGACTCGTACAAGAACTTCAATGCCTTTGTATCTTGTTACCACAGCTTCGCTGAATTTGTCCAAGCCAAATCCCGTTTTCGCTGAAATGCTTATTGCGTCGGGATAGATAGTTTGAAGCATTTCAAGGTCACCTGTATTTTTTACGGCATCGACTTTGTTGAAAACTTCCAGCATTGGTTTTGTATGGCAATCTATTTCTTCCAGAACTTTCTTCACTGATTCAATCTGGACCATGACATCAGGATTCGATACATCAATAACATGCAGTAATAAATCCGCGTTTATCGCTTCTTCGAGTGTAGCTTTAAACGAAGCGACTAACTGGTGCGGCAGATTGTTCACAAAACCAACTGTATCGCTTAAAAGCACTTCGACAGCTTTAACTGGTACCCATCTTCTCGTTCGCGTATCTAATGTCGCGAATAATCTGTCTTCCACGAAAACATCCGCGTTAGTAAGTGCGTTCAGAAGGGTGCTTTTGCCCGCGTTGGTATAGCCGACTATACCAACTTTGAACTGGCCTTTCCTCGCGTCGATTTCACGAACTCTGCGTTTATCGATATTGGCAAGCTCTTTCTTTAATTCTGAAATGCGTTTGCTCACAAGACGCCGATCGATTTCGAGCTGCTTTTCACCAGTTCCTCTTGTACCGATACCACCGACCGCACCAGCAGCGGTTGAGCCGCCAGCGCCGGTAACTGTATCCAAATGCGACCACATACGTGTCAATCGAGGATAGGTGTATTCCAACTGAGCAAGTTCGACCTGTAATATTGCCTGCCTGGTTTTTGCCCTTGAAGCGAAAATATCGAGAATCAATTCGCTCCTGTCAATTACTTTAGCTTTGGTAATTTTCTCAAGCTCACGAATCTGGCCGGGAGAAAGGTCGTTATCGAAAATTATAAGGTCTGCCTCAAAACGCTTAACGCGTTCTTCAAGCTGCTCGGCTTTGCCTTTTCCGATGTAAGTCGAGGCTTTGATTTTACGGATTTTTTGTGGAAATCTATCTACGACAATAGCTCCGGCTGTTTCCGCAAGGCAAAATAACTCTTCTAAGATGTTATTTTTAGGTTTTCCAAGAGTCGCCGATACTAAAATCGCACGCTCTTTTTTAACTTTTAGCGACTCACGCATTGTTTCCAAGAGAGAAATTGCTCCAAAATTGCATTTTTTGTCTTATATATTTTAACATTTTACTTGAAAAAAAGCCCCTTTTTCGAGTAAAATGAACTGTTACTACTGCGAAAACGCTATTATAGGACGAAATAGTTGTTTTCTTTAAAAAAAAATATTATAGAATAATTTTTTGCCTTGTAAAATAAGAAGTTTGATATTATACTTATAAACTTATCGTTTTTTGACGAAATATTAGTAATAATAAAAATTTTAATCGGCTCTTAATTTTAAGAGTAAAC
>JAFGPS010000163.1 GCA_016936075.1 Sedimentisphaerales bacterium
GAACCTGTTATGGGGTATGGCAAATCCGGATAGAAGGTTGAATCAATCAAACAAATTTTATTCTTGACAGGTCTGGCTTCATAGAAGTAGCAATGCTTCATCCGCCTTCGGCGGATTCAGCATGACAAGTAAGAAATCGGGCAGTTTGAGTTATTTTGTATTATTTTGTTTTTTTTGTTCATAAGCAGGGTGATTCTATTAAAGATATTTTTCGGCATGGCGTTTTTCAAGATTTTATTATTTTCTTTTATACCGGTTCGCTGGGTTGTGTGAACTATTATAATATGCTCGTAAAGACAAAGTCTTTTACAATGATATAATCACCAAAAGAAATATTTGTAAAAGTTATACCTGAATTAAAAACCTGAAAACACAAGCAATATAGGACGCTTAAAATTGGTTCGGGCTTTGTCTATAGTTATTTTGGTAAATGACCGAAAAATAAATAGAGTATTCGTGCAATTTTATTTGAAAATTGTGCAAAAAATGCAGGGTGTGTATGTTATTGCGCGATAATTTTCGCTTTTATAATAAGATGTACACCTTTTGTTAACTTATAGGAAATAGCATCTTACGAAAATATGAATTTTATAGGAGATAAGTAATGTTAAAGGCATCTCTAAAAATAAACAAAAACGCCATAATATCAGCGATAGTCGTCATTTTATTGACTTCAATATTCGCTTTCGCGCAGGACTCTAATGATTCGAAGCCGGAAGTAAAACCAAGACCTGAATACCCTTCTCTGGCAGAAGTAACCAAAGGATATGAGAAGGTAGTATCAACCGCGGATGGAGAACGAAGTTATTATACAGTCTGGACGCGTGAGAAAGACGGCCAGATTTTAGCCGCCCTGCCATCTGGTTACGAAAATAAGAAATTTTTCATCGCATTGACAATAGCAAGCGGCGAAGATTACGCCGGACTTCAGGCCGGAGATATGTATGTGTATTGGAAACGATATGATAAACGTCTGGCTTTGGTAGAACCGAACATACAAATCAAATCAACAGGCGACCAGGAATCAAGAAGTTCTGTCGAACGTCTGTTTACTGATAGAATAATTCTGGATGTCCCCATCGTTGCAATGTCTGGAGGTTCTCCTGTAATTGATATGGACGCGTTACTAATTGGACAGGCGAGCAAATTTTTCGGTTCTTCAGTTCGAGCTTCCAATTCAAGCCTTATAAAGATTAAAAAGGCTAAGGCATTTCCAAATAATATCGAATTGGCTATCGAAGTTCCAACATCCAGTGGAAGACTCCAAACGTTATACTATTCTATAAGTGAAATCCCAAACAGGTCAGGTTACAGACCTCGTAAAGCCGATGAACGTATAGGATATTTTACGACAAGCTATAGTGATTATGGCAAATTCGATGATCCTGAAACAAAAGTTCGCTATATAAATCGCTGGAACCTGGAAAAAGCCGATAGTAAGCTGGCCGTAAGCCCGCCAAAAAATCCTATCGTTTTTTATATCGAGCATACAACACCAGTAAGATACAGACGCTGGGTCAGGGAAGGCATTTTATACTGGAATAAAGCTTTCGAAAAAGTAGGCATTTCCAACGCAATCGAAGTATATTACCAGGATGAAAATTCCGGGGCACACATGGAAAAGGACCCGGAAGACGTTCGCTATAATTTTATTCGATGGCTCAGCAATAATGAAGGCACAGCAATTGGACCAAGCCGTGTAAATCCTGAAACAGGAGAAATTCTCGACGCTGACATAATTCTCACAGACGGCTGGATAAGGCACTTCTGGAGCCAGTATCATGAAATAATGCCTGAAATCGCAATGGAAGGCATCAGCCCGGAAACTCTCGTATGGATTAACGACCATCCGAACTGGGACCCGCGTATTCTCTTGGCGTATCCTGCTCAAAGAGAAAACATAAAGCAGAAAATTGAACAAAATAAAAACCTGCCGCTCGGAGGTCATGCCCTTGCACATGTTGATTCATCATTGATTGGTGATGATGAATATGATGGTTTGCTCGGAAGAACCTCACAGATTAACGGTATGTGCACTCTGTCTCAGGGTATGGCAATGGATGTTGCACTATTCAGAATGCAGATGGTGTTAATGGAAGATATTGAAGAAGAAGAAAAAGAAGATACAAAAGACCCGAATGAAAAAAGCAGTGAGGAAAAGAAAAAACCAAAAGAAAACAATGAACCGAAAATTGATGGAATACCGGAGAAATTCATCGGCCCGATGATTTCAGAACTTGTATGTCACGAAGTAGGTCATACACTTGGACTCAGGCATAATTTCAAAGGCTCCGGTACATATTCAATGGCAGAGATTAACAGTAAAGAGTTCAAAGATAACAAACCAAGCTCTTCATCTGTAATGGATTACCTCCCTGTCAATATGAACTATAAGGATGGTGAAATTCAAGGCGATTATACAATGATAGGCGTAGGCGAATACGATATCTGGGCAATCGAATACGGCTATACTCAGAAGGAAAGTGACCTCAAGAAAATTTTGGCTCGTGTAGCTGAACCAGAATTGCAATATGGTACAGACGAAGATACTTATGGTCCCGATCCAATGGTTCGTAAATATGATTTAAGCAAGAATCCTCTGGAATATTGTGAAAACCAGATACGTATCGCAAAATATAATCGTGAAAGAATTATTGATAAACTTGTCAAAGATGGTGACAGTTGGTCAAAAACACGCAAGGCATATGAAATGACACTCAGCCTGCAGCTTCGCTCACTTGGTACTATGCTAAACTGGCTCGGCGGTGCATATATTTACAGGGACAAAAAAGGTGACCCGAATGGAAGATTACCAATCGAAGTGGTCCCGGCCAAAAAACAGCGTGACGCCCTGCAATTCGTAATCAATAACTCGTTCAGAGATGATGCTTTCGGATTAAATGAAGATCTTCTTAAAAGAATGTCTGTCGATCTTTGGCTCGAAGGCGATATAATTATCCTTGACGATGCTACATGGCCGATTCATGATAGAATTATGGGAATCCAGGCTTCTGTCTTATCAAATATGATGTATCCTGACACTCTGCGCCAGATTTATGATAATGAATTCCTGGTATCAAGTGACGAAGACGCGTTAACTCTTCCTGAATTGCTCGATACAATCACTGATGAAATATGGAGTGAACTGAAAACCCGTACAGGAATAATACATAACGACCGTAAACCAATGATTTCGAGCCTAAGAAGAAATCTTCAGCGAACATATATTGACTTGATGATAGATTTGACACGTTCCGATTATCAATCAACATCAGCTTATAAACCAATAGGCAATTTAGTTATGCAGAAACTTCGTGATATAAAAGAAGAAATAAATAATGTAATTGACTCGGAACAGGAAAAACTCGATTCATATACAAAATCGCATTTGATGGATGCCGTTATGCAAATCGAAAAGGCACTCGATTCTAATATTATCTATAAAGTAATGTAGAAAATAAATTACTTAAATTACAAGTTGAAAGTGACTAAAGTTCATATTTATATCAAGAACTTTAGTCACTTTTTATTTTAAACATTTTGTTCTTTATGGGAAATGGGACAAGTTGAGCCAATAACATAAATACTATACCCATTGGAATGTTTATCCCTATCATTATAATTACGGAAAAAATGATTAAAAAACTCCAGATGGCTATTTGTATCATCGGAAACTGAATGATATATTTATCACTCAGCCTCTCCCCTGTTTTGATTTTATACAAAGTAGCTTTAACAACGTATGTTCCAATAGATAAAAAAACAATTATCTCTATATAAACAATCCAGGGAACTTTTCCTTTAGCGGTTACAATGTTATCTGTTACGGCTTTTCGTGAAAGCGAAAAAACCATAGCAGATTCGCCAAGATAAGGCGCATCAGACATATTCGACAACATACGCGGTATCAACAGGGTACCATTTGGTAAAGGCCATGATAATGCAACAGCTTCAGCGGCAAGAGGATACGCATGGTCAAGACGCCCCATTGCTCTGGTTGCTCCGATAGCGAATGCACTGGCACCAGCGCCAAATCCTCTGATTACCGGCCCGGCATCTACATCTGCAAAGAAAAAACGACCCACATCAAAATTCCTCGGAAATTCACGAAAACCTGCGATCCAGCGATTCCGCATCCAAAACTGTTTTTCATATTTGTTGTACCAGTCACTTGCAGTTTCAGGCCATATTTCCGGTGCCCATATTAACATAAAAGAAATCCCTACGCCGCGAGCACTTTCCAAAGCCTGACCTGTTCTTGAACTGACAATATATCCAGGCAGACCGGTATTATCATCAAGCCGCGTGTCTTCAAAACCTCGAACTGCCCTTTTTACAAAATCAGAATGATCAGTACCAAGAACTGAATCGGCTCGTTTTATCGCGGCTATTGCAGGTACGATATCGACGGGATAACATTGTCCCGGATAATCATCTATCACTCCATATGGTGACTCATCGAACTCTTTTGCCAGCGATTCAACCTGCCATCTGAGCAAATCCTCATTTTTTTTATTTTCAGTAAGTTTCTGATAACTTGTCAATCCGCTGATAAGTAACATTCTATAAAAGAGATTTTCTGTTTCGAGATATTTATCTCCCCAATGTAGTTTTACCCAGTTAGCATGGTTCGGGTCCGCAACAAGGGCAGCGGCGGCTTCTATAGCACCACTTGCATATTCTTTAGGAGCAACTTTCGATAGTTTTGGATTGTCATCGTAAGCAGCCTGTAATGACTCAGTTGCCCATAAATAGAAAACTGATCCGAAAACGGGCCATTCTGTCCCCGAAATATTTTGAGTAGTCAGATTCGCAGCTATACCTTTACTAACACGTTCTTTTGCCCATTTTTCGTATTTACCCGAAAGTGACTTGTGCCAGCGAAAAACAAATCGAGGTGTACTTGTTCCGTATAATCCAGGATCATGCAAATCGTACATCATTGTTAAACCAGGAATTATAAAAATATAAAATGCCAGGAAAATAATTATAACAGCATTTATTTTGACACATATATTTAATTGCTTTTTCATATTCTCTACTCCGTTTATCATTTAGGGAATCGAGTAAATTATAGTTCATATCTCTGCAAAAGCAAGACATATCAAAATAGGGTTTTATGTCGTAACTAATTTTATTTATGCGCTTTGCCAAGGGAGCATAATATTAAACAAATTAAGTTTTTTTTAATTTTTGGCAATATATTTTAAATACAAAGCGTCTTAAATGATAAGGTGCAGTCTATACATTAAGAACCCTGTTGCGCCAGTAGTTAAAAACAACTATTGTTGCATTACTTAAATTACGTTAAATATATGATATTAAAAGGATTAATTGATAAAATTAAGGAAAATCACATCTTTATCAGTAATTGACGTGAACTTTCTTTTCTATTATAGTGTATTCTTTAAAAACCAGTGTTTTTAATAGGATAACATAAAATTGTATTTATTTGAACTGCTTTGAGTTATATATATTTCTCATCTGCGGTTAACGGGGAATAAAAATGGTTTCTCAATCTAAAGGTAACATCCTTCACAAAAGATTTGTCATATCATCCTTAATCTTTCTTCTCATAATACTTTCGTCAGGTTCAGTATTATTCGGCGCAAATACTGAAACAGTTCTCAAATCTTATCTTTCCGGCCAATATGAGAAGTGCGTTAGATTAATTAAAGATGATAATCCAGGCATAGTGAGAGAAGAAAAAGGAATATTGTTGGTAAAATCACTTATGGCTTTAGGCAAATACGAGCAGGCGGCACTTGAACTCGATATTGCCAGGCTCAGTGAACCTTTTAGTCTTCGGCTTTTAATGCTTGGTTACAAGGTAAATCTTTATACAGGTAATACAACCAAATCCAATGAAATGTTAAGCATAATATATAGAGATGCGACAACCTTCAAAATTTCAGACTGGTCCCCATCTGACCTTGTTGCCCTTGGAGAAGCACTTCTTATTCAGGGTTCTGAGCCGAAAATTGTGCTTGGAGAGCTTTATAACAGGGCATTAAGAATGGATCCTGAATGCAGAGACGCATATTTGGCTTCAGGACAGCTTGCATTGGACAAACAGGATTACGAATTGGCGGCTAATCAATTCAGGAAAGGACTCGAACAGTTCGCTGATGATCCGGATTTACACTATGGCGTCGCAAAAGCTTTCTATTACAGCAACAGGCAATCTATGATGGAATCGCTGGATAAAGCAATTTTCCTAAATTCTAATCATGCCCCTTCATTATTGCTTTTGGCCGAGCATTATATTGATTGCGAAGAGTATTCTGTCGCCAAAGGCTATCTTGATCGCATAATAGCTGTAAATCCATGGAATCAGGAAGCATGGGCTTTTCGTTCTGCATTAGCCTTTTTAGACAATGATTTGGACAAGGCAAATGAAAATAGAGATAAAGCATTAAAATACTGGTCAACAAATCCTAAAGTCGATTATCTTATCGGTGCGAAATTATCTCAGAAATACCTCTTTACCGAGGGCTCTGCATACCAGCGGCAGGCTTTGAAATTAAAACCGAATTATCAGCCTGCAAAAATACAATTGGCTCAGGATATGCTTCGTCTGGGTAAAGAAGAAGAAGGCTGGGAACTGGCTGAACAGGTTTATAATGATGATAAATATAACATAATGGCATACAATCTTGTCAGTCTGCATGACCATATATCAACTTTCACAACACTTGAATCAGGCAAATTTATCGTACGCATGGATAAACGCGAGGCAATCACTTATGGCGATGAGGTACTGGATTTACTTGAAAAAGCTGAAAAAGATTTATGTAAAAAATATGGAATCGAACTGGAAGGCCCCATAGTCATCGAGTATTTTCCTGATCAGCAGGATTTTGCGGTTAGAACTTTTGGCGAACCCGGGGGAGATGGTTTTCTCGGTGTATGTTTTGGAAATGTTATAACAGCCAATAGTCCCAAACCTGAGCTTCCATCCAACTGGAAATCTACTTTATGGCATGAATTTACCCATGTTGTTACTCTTAATATAACAAAAAACAGGATGCCCCGATGGTTAAGCGAGGGAATTTCTGTTTTTGAAGAAATACAAAGAGACCCAACCTGTGGTCAGCGCATGACAGTTCCATATAGAAAAATGATCCTTGAGGGAGAAATGACACCCGTAAGCGAATTAAGTTCGGCGTTTTTAAGCCCACCGTCTACCTCACATTTGCTGTTTGCCTATTTTGAATCTATGATGGTTGTCGAATTTATTGTAAAAAATTACGGCTATGAAGCCCTGCAGGGAATTCTCGCAGATTTAGCTAAAAATATAGATATTTCAAAAGCTATTTCCTCGCATACAATATCACTGGATAAATTTGAAAAAGATTTCGAAGCATATGCAATAAAACAAGCTGAAGATTTGGCTCCGGACGCAGACTGGGAAGAACCCGGTGAACAGGAAATGAGTTTTATAGCAAATGACCCAACTGCAATTCAGGATTGGCTAACAAACCACCCGAATAGTCTATGGGCTTTAACGCAATATGCACAAAACCTTATGAATGAAGAAAAATTTGAAGAAGCGAAAGAACCTCTAAATAAGCTGATTGAGTTGTATCCAGATAATGTCGGGGCAGATAGCGCCTACATCATCCTATCACAGGTTTACCAAAAACTTGGAGAAACTGAACAGGAAAAGCAAATACTTAATAAGTTCTGTGAGTATTCTTCTGAATCTATCTATGCTTATACAAGACTAATGGAAATCGCCATTGATGAGAACAATTGGGATGAAGTTGCCAAAAACTGTGAAAGATATATCGCAGTAAATCCACATGTAATAAGTATTCATCTTGAGCTAAGTAAAGCAAACGAAATACTTGGAAGAGATGAACCCGCGATTGCAGGATATAAGCGTTTACTAAAACTGGAGTACCCTGACCAGGCAGATATTAATTATCGTATTGGAAGACTCCTGGAAGATAAGAACCTGGAAGAAGCAAAAAGATATGTTCTTTCTGCTTTAGCAGAAGCTCCGCGTTATAGAGATGCGCAAAAATTGTTATTGAAAATTATTGAAAAAGAGCAGGAATCTCAACCTCAAACAAACGAGTCCCCTGCCGCTGTTCAGGAGAATATTCTGTGATAATGAAAAAGAATAGATTAGTTTTTTTCCTTATAATATTATTAGTTCTTGCATCAGGTGGTGTTTTAGCAAGGATGTCTTCAGGCAGAGGAGGATTCGGCGGAGGCAGAGGTGGTCGTGGCGGTTCAGGATTTACCACTCAAAGGGGTATTTCTCAGGGAAGACAGAGACTTCCAAATCAGCAATTCTTAAATTCACGACAAAGCGATAGCTTATTCCAATGGGATGTCGATCCAGAATTTCCACAGGACTTCTTTACATTTGTCAGAATTGATTATGATTATACTGATCACAGCATGGGAAGCTCTGGCCGAACATCCTACGGTCGCGTTGGTCGCGGCGGTAGTATGGGTGGAGGTAGATCAAGAATTGACTATCCCGATAGCGATAATAATTTTTCTTACAGATTGCATCAGCTTACTTCTATCGAAGTAAATCCTGAACCAGTTTATATCACACTGCAAGATCCGAGTCTATTTGAATACCCTTTTATATATATGCTTGAAACGGGTTCTATGCGACTTCTGGAAAATGATGTCAAAACACTGCGAGAATACCTTCTCAACGGTGGTTTTTTAATGATTGACGACTTTTGGAGACCTGACGCATGGGCTAATGTCCGTAATGAAATGAGAAGAGTCTTCCCTGATCGTGAACCTGTTTTACTAACATTGGAACACCCTATATTTCATTGCGTATTCGAGCTTAAGGAATTGCCTCAAATTCCGGCCTGGGATATTGCTGTAAATCGATCTACTGATACCCTTACAGGAGTTACATCAGAAAGTGGAGATCCACCAAGATATTACGGTATCTATGATGATAAAGGCAGAATGATGGTAATTATATGCCGCGATACGGACCTCGGTGACGGTTGGGAAAGAGAAGGGCAAAGTCACACATTTTTCAAAGAATTTTCTGAAAAGAAAGCATATCCTTTGGGTATCAATATAGTATTTTATGCTATGACACACTAAAAAATATATAAACGTTTTAGACGGAAAGGAACAAATATTGGCAACAAAAACATACGAATTCGAACGATGGGCGGTTGAGCAAATCAAAGAAGCCCGAACAAAGTTGGCTACTGAAATTTCAAAAGTTATTATTGGTCAGGAAAATGTTATCGAACAATTGTGTATCGCTGTGCTTTCCGGCGGACATTGCCTTATTACAGGCGCACCCGGACTGGCCAAAACGCTTCTTGTCAAATCTCTTGCACAGCTTTTTCATCTGCAATTCCAGCGTATCCAGTTCACGCCGGACCTTATGCCTGCTGACATTACCGGTACAGAAATTCTGCAGCAGACTGACAAAGAGCGAAAAATGGTTTTTGTCAAAGGACCAGTATTCGCGAATATGATTCTCGCTGATGAAATCAACAGAACTCCTCCGAAAACACAGGCCGCTTTGCTCGAAGCTATGCAGGAACACCACGTAACAGCCGCTGGTGTGTGCCATGCTTTAAGCGAACCTTTCTATGTTTTTGCGACACAGAATCCAATCGAAATGGAAGGAACTTACCCATTACCGGAAGCCCAACTTGACAGGTTTATGTTCAATATCTGGGTTGATTACCTTCCAGAGGACCAGGAAGTTTCGGTTGTTCGCCAGACTACAACTGTCGATCCCGAGCCAATTAAACAGATATTTACGGGTGAAGATATAATGCGTTTTCACGATGTAGTTCGTAAAGTCCCTGTAGCTGAAGATATCGTACGTTATGCAGTAAGAATCGCTGCCGCGTCACGACCTGGAGATTCAAATCCATTATCTTATGTAAACGAATGGGTAACATGGGGAGCCGGTTTGAGAGCATCACAATATATGATTCTCGGAGGTAAAGCCAGAGCATTGCTGCACGGCAGGTCACATGTTAATTTCGAAGATATCAGGGAACTGGCTTATCCTGTCCTCAGACATCGTATCCTGATCAATTATCGTGCCGAGGCTGAAGGAATAACAGTTGAAAGTCTTGTTGACCGCCTTTTGGATTCTATTAAAGAAAGCAAATAATAAATGAAAAAGAAGGTCCTTGAATCTGCTGATATAATCAGCGATGAAAAAAAGTCTAAAGGTATGATAGACCCTGTCACGCTGATGAAAATAAAGTCGATGGAAATGCGTGCCAGAGTTGTCGTGGAAGGATTTATGAAGGGAATTCATAAGAGTCCTTATCACGGCTTTTCCGTTGAGTTCACAGAATACAGGCAATATACACCCGGTGATGATCCGCGATATATTGACTGGCATCTTTATGCGAGAAGTGACAGGTTTTATATCAAGAAATTCGAAGATGAGACAAACTTGCGTTGCCATATTCTTCTGGACCATAGCAAATCAATGGGTTACGGCTCAGTGGGCTATTCCAAAGCACAGTATGCCGGAACGCTTGCGGCTACTTTAGCGTATTTTATGTTCATGCAGGGAGATGCTGTAGGTCTTGCAACATTTGATAATCAGATAAGACAATACATGCCCCCGAGAAATCGTCCCGGCTATCTGCATCGTATCATGCTGGCACTGGAAATGACACCGGAAGGAAAAGCTACCGATTTAAATCAGCCGCTAAAGAACATATCAGAAATGTTGAAAAGACGCGGACTGGTAATATTAATGTCTGATTTATTAACTTCAATTGATAAACTCGAATTAGACCTGAGCTACCTTAAAGCAAATGGACATGATGTTGTTCTATTTAATGTTCTTGATCCGGAAGAGTTAAATTTCGACTTCAACAGCCCTGCAATTTTCGAGGATATTGAGTCGGGAAAAACTTTCTATGTTGACCCGCCGGCAGCACAAAAGGAATATGCTGACAAAATGAAAAACCATATGGCCTCAATTAAATCAATATGCCGCAACCTCGGAGTTGATTACCATTTATTCACAACGAATCGTCCGTTCGACCTGGCATTACTCGAGTTTCTGCACGACAGAATGCATCGAAGAAAACAGGTTAGACGTCCCGGCGGCTCATCAGTAAGGAGTGCGGTATGAGTTTTCTATATCCTTTGTTTTTTGCAGGTATTGCAGTTATTGGTCTGCCCATCTTGCTGCATATGATTCGCCGTCATACACGTAAACGCGTCACGTTCAGTTCGCTGATGTTTTTACGCACGACAATTCCAAGATTTAAAAACCGAAGCAAACCTGAAAACCTGCTTCTTTTAATTCTAAGATGCCTGATTATCTGTCTTCTGGCTTTTGCCTTTGCTCGTCCCTTTATTCAAAAACCAGCAACGGAAACTACAACGGCTAGTATAGGCAAGAGAGTTGTAATATTAATAGATACAAGCGCTTCTATGAGACGTGAAAACTTGTGGGAACAGGCAACCGAAGAAGCTATATCTGTTCTTAACGATTTGGAAACAACCGACCGCTTATGTGTGATGAGCTTCGATAAAAATGTAAACACACTTGCAGGATTCGAGATGTCAAGTGAGCTTGAACCATCACAGAGAGTTTCTGTAATAAAAGATGAAATATCAAAATTATCACCAACATGGTTTTCAACTAATCTTGGAAACGCGCTGGTCACTGCTTCTGAAGCTATCGAAGATGATGAAATCAACGATAAAATGCTCATTAATGAGCGGCAGGTTATTCTTATCAGTGATTTACAGGACGGAAGCGATTTTGATGCACTGCATACCTACGAATGGCCCGAAAAAACAGATTTGATTGTTAAGTCAGTCACCGCCAAAAAGACAACTAACGCCGCAATGCAATTCATGGCAAGCAGCAATTATATTACTGATCCTGATCCGAACGAAAAGCTTCGAGTACGTATTACAAATTCATCTGATGCGATGACGGAGAATTTCCAATTAAGCTGGGCCGATTACGAGTCACCGGATGCTTCTATGCAGCCTCTTTCTGTTTATGTTCCGCCGGGACAGAGTGTCGTCACGGAATTACCTCCGGGACAAAATGATATCACAAAACGCAAGCTTCTACTTACAGGCGATGGACAGGATTACGATAATACTCTTTACCTTGCACCGAATCTGGAGCAAGAGATTAATATTCTGTATCTCGGAAATGAAAAACCTGAAGATTCAAAACAAATGCTTTATTACATCGAACGAGCATTTCCAAAAACTAATAATTTAAATTTCAATGTATACTCTCATACGATTAATTCTGAACTCACAGAAAAAAATATACAGGATGCGCAATTTATTATCATTACAGATACATTAAAATCAGAGCAAATTAAGCTCCTCAAGCAAAATATCGAATCCGGACAAACTATTTTATTAGCAATGAAATCAAGCGATATGGCTTCAGATATTGCAGAAATAGCAGGATTAAGCAGACTTGATTGTGAAGAAGCAAATGTGAAAGACTACGCCATGTTCGGTTCGATTGAATTCGAGCACCCGATTTTGAAACTATTTTCAGATCCTCGTTATAGCAATTTTTCAAAAATCCATTTCTGGAAGTACAGGGCACTTGATCTTGAAAATGCTCAGCAAGCAAGAGTCCTCGCTCAATACGACAACGATGATCCAATTCTAATCGAATTCCCTATCGGTCAAGGCTCATTGCTTGTATTAACTTCCGGCTGGCAACCATCGGAAAGCGAACTTGCACGATCATCGAAATTTGTCCCGCTTTTTTATTCTATTCTGGAATACAATGGAGTTCTTGGTAATAAAAAATCGCAATATTTCGTTGGCGATCCAATTAAGATGCCCCGTAAATTAGTCTCCGGAACAGAAAAAGTACAAATTCAAAAACCTGATGGTTCTTTAGTAAATCTTGACGCTGGACAGGAAGTTTTCGAGCAAACTGACCAGCCTGGATTTTACACTATCGAATCATCTTCGGAAAATCATCTTATTGCAGTCAATTTACCTTTGTCCGAATGCAGGACGGCTCCCCTGCCTGAAGAGGAAATCGAAAGATTCGGTGTTACATTTACAGGTTCTACGGGGACAATCTCAGAACAAACAGAAAAAATCAAAGCTCACCAGAATTTCGTTGAACTCGAATATCAACAGAAATATTGGCGATGGCTATTTATTGCATTATTCGTTTTATTATTAGCTGAAATCTGTTTAGGCGGCTGGCTTACACGTCCGTCCGTTTTAACACAGGGAGAAGAAAAATGATTGAGAAAAGTCTTCGACTATGGCTCAGGCCGGTTGTAAATCGTCAAAAACGACTTTACATAATGAAAAAACTTTCATTGTACTGGTTCCTGACCGCACTTTTCGGAGTCGCTTTATTAGCGGCCAATAAACTATTCGGATGGACTTTGCCGGGCGGATTCGGAGTCTTAATAATATTAGCTTTGCTTGCAGTGATTATAGTTTTTATCAAGTCAAGCAGTATCGAGCCGGACTACTTAAAGCTTGCAAGAAGTATCGAGACTCAAAATCCTGACCTTCAAGCAACTCTTCTTACCGCGATAGAACAAAAACCAAAAGATTTCGGCGGACAACTGGATTACCTCCAGGAACGTGTTATCGGAGAAGCACTTGCACATGCAAGGCAGCATAACTGGGTTGAAAGCATACCTCAATCAAGGTTCATAGTTGCAGGTTTGGCAAATGCAGCCGCGTTGTTCTTGTTCCTTTTTATATTATCGAATTTTTCAGTACCAAAACTTTCGAATTCATCGAATAATCCTGTTGCTGCTGTTAAGCCAAAAGGATATGAGATTACCGTCACTCCTGGTGACACAACTGTCGAACTTGGCACTTCTGTAGTTATATTGGCACGCTTTGATGGGAAATTACCTTCTGATGCAAAATTGTTTATCGGTTCAAATAAGGAAGATTTGCAGGAAGAGCCCTTTACAAAAAATCTAGAAGATCCGATCTTTGGTGCTATAATTCCACAGATTAATTCTGATACAGTTTATCATATCGAATATGACAACAATCTAACACAGGATTTTACAATAGGAACATTTCAGCACCCTTCTCTCGAAAGAGCAGATGCGAATATTGTTTATCCCGCATATACGAAACTTCCAAATAAAGAAATAAAGGATACACGCAGATTTAATGTTGTAGAAAACTCTACAGTTACGCTTTCTTTTAAACTGAACAAACCAGTCGATACTGCTCAGCTTATTTCTAAAGACGGCTCTGTATTGAATTTAAGCGTAGATACTGAAAATCCCACTATGCTTACAACTCTAATCCAACCTCAGGAAAATCTGCGGTACGAATTGAAATTAGTTGATTCGGATGGTCGAGCCAACAAAGCTCCTCCAAGGTTTGTTATTGATGTGCATAAAAATATGCCTCCGGAATTGAAACTGAAATTTCCGAAAGGTGACGTCGAAGCATCACCATTGGAAGAGCTTGCTCTGGAAGGTGAAGTTTCAGATGATTATGGTGTGACATCGCGTGGCTTTGCATATATTATGGCAGGCTCTCAGTCCAAAGATGTCACGGTTGGTAATGAACCTGTACCGGCTAATAAAAAAGAACCTGTTCAATATGTTCTTGCCATGGAAGACCTTAAAGTACAGCCCGACCAACTGTTGTCTTATTATATGTGGGCCGAAGATATTGGTCCTGATGGAAATCCTCGTAAAACAGTCAGTGACCTGTATTTTGCGGAGGTTCGTGACTTCGAGCAGATATTCCGTGAAAACCAGTCTTTCATGGACCAAAATCAGCAGCAACAGCAACAAGAACAACAACAGCAGGAAGGTCAACAGGATGACCAGCAGCGTCGTGAGCAGCTTGTTCAGTTACAAAAGCAAATCATCAGCGCAACATGGAACATAAAAAGACAGGTTGATTCGTCAAACAATGGCGTTGAAAATAAAAAAGAAGATATAACTCTTATAATGGAATCACAGACCGAAGCTCTCGAGATAGCCCGCGAAGGCGGAGACCAAAGCACAGGAACTCAGGACGGTGGCGCCCGAGGCGGCGGCCAGGGAGGACAAGGAGGCCGTGGCGGTCGAGGTGGACGTGGAGGAACGATGCAGCCTTCAGGTTTAATGAGCCAGGTAAATCCTCCGGCAACCAATCCTGAAAATGCTTCTTCAAATGAACCAATGGATAAAGCGATAGAGTATATGGAAAATGCTTTAAAGCATCTCGAGGAAACTCTTGCAAATTCTACATCTGATGAACTTTTAGAGGCACTGTCTTCAGAACAGGCGGCTTATCAGGAATTGTTGAAATTAAGAGAAGAAGAAAGCCAGGTTGCTCGTGATAGAAGCAACCAGCAAAGCAATCAAAATCAATCTCAAAGACAACAACAGCAGTTACAGCAGCTTGAAATGAGGCAAAGAGAAGACAGATATGAAATGCAGAGTGAGGCGCAACAGCAACAACAACAGCAAGAGCAGCAAAGAGAAGATTTGCAGGTTCTTAATAGATTGCGTGATTTAGCCCGGCGACAAAATGATATGACAGAAAGGTTGAGAGAAGCTGAATCTGCACTTAGAGAAGCTGAAAATGAGCAGGAACGGCAGGAAATCCAGCGTGAGCTTGAACGACTCCGGGAAGAACAAGTACAAAACATGAGGGATGCCGATGAACTTCAGCAGCGTATGGAAAATCAACAAAACAATCAGCAAATGCAGGAATCGGCAGAGCAGCTTAGCCAGACTCGCGAAAGAATGCAGCAGTCAGCCGAGCAGATGCAGCAGGGACAAGTCTCTGAAGCAGCCGCTAATTCTACACGCGCCGAAAGGGAACTTGAACAAATGCGTGATGAATTCCAGCGAAGTACTTCCGGTCAGTTCTCGCAGCAAATGCAGGATATGCGGCAGCAGGCAAGAGAGCTTGATGAAAGGCAGCAGCAGATTTCTCAGGAAATGACACAACAGCAATCAGGCTCGCAACAAACTTCACTCGATGAAGCTGGTACAAATCAGGACCTTGCCGAAAGAGTTCAGGAGCAAAGAGACTTACTGGAACAGCTTCTGGATCAAATGCGAGAAATCAGCGAAGAATCTGAAGAATCAGAACCACTTCTATCGAGCAGACTTTACGATACATATCGTCAGGCAAGTACAGAAAATCTCGAAGAAGCTCTTGAGACTACAGAAGAATTACTCAGACGTAATTTCGTACCGCAGGCACAAGGCTCAGAAGAGCAGGCTCGTGAAAGTATTCAAAATCTTCGCGAAGGAATAGAAGAAGCCGCACAAGGTTTACTTGGAGATGAAGAAGATGCTTTACGGCTCGCAAGAGAGCAAATTGATGAAGCGTTAAATCAATTAGGATCAAACGATCCGAATCAGAATATGCAGGCACAAAACGACCAACGAGGACAACGTGGACAACGCAGCGGCGATCCGAATCAAATGGGCAATATGCAGGCTCAAGAAGGACAACGTGGCGGCGATCCGAACCAGATGGGCAATATGCAAGCTCAAGAAGGACAACGAGGGCAGCGTGGCGGCGATCCGAATCAGATGGGCAACATGCAGGCTCAAGAAGGACAACGAGGGCAGCGTGGCGGCGACCCGAATCAAATAGGCAATATGCAGGCTCAAGAAGGACAACGAGGGCAGCGTGGGCAACAAGGTTCCAATCCAAATCAGACGGCACAAGGAGGTGGTCAATTTGACATAACTCAATTGGAAAACATGTTACGCAATAATCAAAATGGCCAGGGAGGAGCTTTTCAACCTACTGGAGAATGGAATATTAACGATCCTAACAATCCTCTTACAGGTCAGAATTTCAGGGAATGGGCCGACAGATTACGAGAAGTAGAAGAAATGCTTTCCGAACAGGAGCTTCGCGAACAGGTTGCTGAAGTTCGTGAGCAGGCAAGAGAAATCCGAGAGGATTATACACGTAATAGTGAAGAACCTCAATGGGACGTGGTGGAAATGAATGTTGTAAAACCGCTAACTGAAGTGAGAAAGCGTATCACTGAGGAATTGGCAAAAATCGAATCGAAAGAAGCGATTGTTCCAATTGACCGCGATCCTGTTCCTGAACGTTATTCAGAATTAGTACGAGCTTACTATGAAAATCTGGGAGGCACCAATTAATGATATTACCTGCTTCGATTACTTTCCCAACAAATACATGGATATGGATATCAATCGGTTTCCTTGGAGTACTTTTTGTCTCGTTAATCTGGACATACAATCGAGCCAAAGTTATTCGTCCCGGAAATTCAGGAGCATTTATTCTAAAACTTCTGGGAATATTGATTCTAATGGCTTGTTTAATAGAGCCACTCTGGAGCGGCAAAAGAGCAAAGCCGGGCGCAAATCTATTTACCGTAATCGCTGATAACAGCAGCGGCATGAATATTATCGATAAAGGCACAGATAAGCCGCGAAGCGTTATGCTCCGTAAAGTCGTGGATGTAAACGATTCCAAATGGCTCGACACACTCGAAGGATTTTTTCAGGTCAGAAAATATACGTTTGATTCTCGACTGAAACGCTCAATTGATTTTTCTGAATTGGCTTTTGACGGCAAGGCTTCTTCTATCGGTATGACTTTGCGAACAATCGCAACTCGATATAGCAACAGACCATTAGCGGGTATAATACTTCTTACTGACGGTAATGCTACAGACATGGCCGATCAACCATTTGATTCTACTAACATTCCACCTGTTTACCCGGTTGTAATAGGTTCTTCGAAAACGCAAAAAGATATTTCCCTCAGCAATGTTGCTGTAACTCAAAGTCCTTTCGAAGACGCTCCTGTAACAATTCAGGTTGATGTTGCGGCAAGCGGCTATTCAGGTGACACCATAAATGTCGATTTACTTGACAATACAAACAAACTCGCCGAGCGTAAAACATTAAATATCGGACAGGACGAACAGAAAAAGGTTGTTGATTTCAGACTCAAACCTGAAGAGAACGGAATCCTTTTTTATCATATAAATGTCAGTGACAATTCCGGCTCAGATGACGACGAAAGTAAAATCAAGACTTTTTCCGAAGCAACAATGGTGAATAACCAACAAACCTTCGTAGTTGATCGAGGCGGCGGACCATACAGAATCTTATACGTAACAGGACGACCAAACTGGGAATATAAATTTCTCAGACGAGCCGTAGCTGATGACGAACAGATTGAATTAACTGCACTGGTTCGAGTTGCAAGACGTGAGCCAAAATTCAACTGGATTGGACGCCCCGGCGAAGATACAAATCCGCTTTATAGAGGATTCGGCAATGAAGATGATGAAAATGCCGAACAATATGACCAGCCGGTATTGATTCGCTTGAATCCTGAGGATGAAACTGAACTGCGAGATGGATTCCCTATTTCAGCAGAAGACCTTTACAAATTTCATGCTATTATTCTTGACGATGTAGAATCCGAATTTTTCACTACACCGCAAATGACTTTGATAAGAAAATTCGTTTCCGAACGAGGCGGCGGTTTTATGATGCTCGGCGGGAAAGAATCCTTCCAGCAGGGACAGTTTGACGATACTGCAATCGGGCAAATATTACCATTGTATCTTGATAAGCTTCCTGAGAGACCTTCAACAGGTTTGATGCATGTAGATTTGAGCAGAGAAGGATGGCTCCAGCCGTGGGCAAGACTTCGTGACAATGAAATAGATGAAAAAAGACGTTTATCGGAAATGCCCGCTTTCAAAGTACTGAATCGCCTTGATTCAGTTAAGCCGGGAGCAAGTGTTGTAGCATATATCAGTAATGAATACTCACAGGAATTTCCGGCGGTAGTTGTTCAGCGATTCGGAAACGGTCGTACCGCGGCTTTAACAATCGGTGATATCTGGCGATGGGGCATGAAAGACACGCAAAAGCACGATGATATGGATAAATTCTGGAGACAAACTCTGCGATGGCTCGTTGCTGATGTACCGGAAAAAATCACAATCGAAGCTTCTGAAAAATCCGAACAGATAAATCAGCCTGTTATGCTCCGAGTAAATGTTCGTGACAAAGAATTCGAACCAATGGATAATGTTTCTGTTTCAATTGAAGTCTTTGACCCGCAAGGCGACCAGACTATTTTGAAAGCAGAGCCATTACTAACTGAAACAGGTATTTTCGAAGCCGCTTATATTCCAAGAACAAATGGCGGTTACTTAGCAAAAACAATAGTGAAAGATTCAGAAGATAATGAAATAGGAAACGCAGAAACCGGCTGGGCCGCTGAACTGGACGCGTTGGAATTTAAATCTATTAAAACGAATCGTCCCTTGCTTGAAAAAATAGCTCAGCAAACTGGCGGTAAAGTTATCGAAATCGATGATTTAGAAAGCTTTGTACGCGATTTACCAAGAAAGGATGTCCCTGTATCAGAAACATGGACAAAGCCTTTATGGGATATGCCTTGGGTTTCGCAAATTATTTTTATTTTTGTTTTGTTATGCTTCGTAGGTGAATGGGCTTTAAGACGCTGGAAAGGTATTCCATGAGAAAAACGTCAGTAACTATAATATTACTATTAATTCTTTTTACAAGTTTGTGCCAACAAAAAGTTTTCGCATCTGAAAGCGAAGAAAAACAAACTGTCATCGTAGTAGTCGGGGCAGGAGGCACACCGCAATACCAGGCTCAGTTTACTCTTTCGGCAAGTCTTTGGGAAAAAGCCTGCTCCCAGGGTAATGCAAATTATATTTCAATTGGTCTGCAACCAACTGATAATACCAATGATGTAAACGATTTAAAAATTCTTGAGCAAACAATAAATAACCTTGAGAAAGAAAGCAATATCCCGATATGGATTGTATTAATCGGTCATGGTACTTTTGACGGCCGAACTGCAAAATTTAACTTGCGAGGTCCTGATGTTTCATCAGATAAGCTCACGAAATGGCTCGAACCGATTAAAAGACCTGTTGCGATAATTAATGCTTTCTCGTCAAGTGCACCTTTCCTTAACAAATTATCAGGAAATAACCGAGTTATCATATCGGCGACAAAGAGCGGTTATGAGTTAAGCTACTCAAGATTCAACCAGTATATTTCCAACGCAATTGGCGATTTATCATCAGATTTAGACAAAGACGGCCAAACATCATTACTCGAAGCATTCCTTGCCGCTTCAAGGCAGGTTGATGAATTCTATTCCACAGAAGGAAGACTTGCTACTGAACATGCACTAATAGATGATAATGCAGATTCTCTTGGGACTTCTGCTGATTGGTACCAGGGAATAAAACCTTCAAAGCAAGCCATGGGAACAAGTTCACCAGATGGATACCGCGCAAATCAGTTTTGCCTTATTCCAAGTGAGATTGAAAGAAAATTATCACCTGAATTAAGAGCAAAAAGAGATAGTATCGAGATGGAAATTATCAAATTGAGAGATTCCAAAGAGCAATACAGCGAGGATGAATATTTCTCAAAACTCGAAACGCTTTCAACTAAGATTGCCAATATATATGAACAATTAGACTAATACACTATTTACATTTCCCCTTGTCACGCAGGATTTTTCTTGACACGATATTGCCAAATATGTTATAAATATATTAGGCATAAATAATAATAGTTAATGTAGTTTTTAATTTGAGATGGCCTTTTGTAAGTGGAACGGGTGATGTCGTTTGATTCAAAAAGGCTTTGGTAAGCGAAAGACAATTTATTTAAAAAGCTAAACAATCAGTGAAAACATCCTGAAAGTCGGAAATATTTGCAAGTTCGATGTACTGGATATTTTGTGCTAATTGTTTTGCTTTTATGCGGTTTTCTGAACTCAACAAAATCATTTGTGCTCCAGATGCAGCAGCGTTACCAATGAACTGTATCTTTTCGGGTGCAATCGCTGGAAGAATACCAGTTTTTAGTGCGCTTTCTTTACGAATGTAGTTTCCGAATGCGCCTGCAAGTAATACATGTTCGATGTCACTTGGCTTGATGCCCAACTGTCTCATCAGTAAATTAATCCCAGCCAGGATAGCTGCTTTTGCCAGTTGTACATGGCGAATATCGCCTTGGTTAACATACACATTTTCTGTGAAAAACAAAGCCAATTCGCCGTTATACAATTTTATGCGTTTGAAAATTGCATCTGGGAGTTTTTCTTTTAACTGCTCTAATTCTATAAATCTCCCTGTTTTATCGATAATTCCCAGTTCGAGCATAACAGCAACAGCGTCAATCAGACCTGAGCCGCATATCGAGTAAGCTTGTTTATTTCCTATAACATCAATATCTATATCGTCTTTATTAATGACTACGGCCTCAATCGCACCGTCAGTTGCCCTGCTGCCGCATTTTATGCCTGCCCCCTCGAATGCAGGTCCAGCGGCACAACTCGCCGCGTAAAGATTATCCTTCGTACCAAGCACTATTTCGCCATTCGTACCTATATCAATTATAAGTGTAGTATTGGCCGCAGAATCTATATCAGCCGCAAGGGCAACCGCTACTGTATCCGAGCCGACAAAACCAGCTATATTTTCTACGGTATGAATATTACCCGAAGGATTGATTTTTAAACCCAACTGGTCAGGAGATAGATCATAAGATTCGAGAGAATGAGCCTTGTAAGGTGAATATCCAAGTTGAGCTATCGGCAAACCAAGAAAAATATGGTTCATCGTGGTATTTCCAACCGCGCATAACTCATATATAGAATCGCTTGCAAGGGAAAGATTGTCGCATAACTTCTTAATCAGAGTATTGATACAATCGATTATACTTTTTTGGAGGATTTTCAGATTTTCGTCGTTTTCGGCAAATGATATTCTGCTTATCACATCATCGCCGTATTGTGATTGTGGATTGAATGTTGCTTCTGTTCCAAGAATTTTGCCCGTTTCAAGGTCAAGCAGTTTTGTTACAATTGAAGTAGTTCCAATATCAACTGCTACTCCGGAAATCTTTGTTTCCTTGGTTATTTCCTTGTATTTCGCATAAATATCATTATTTGCATTTCCAGCAGAGATGCCATATTTTAATATCTTCGGCTCGAAATATCGGGATTCGGGAGGGATTGTTACTTTCAGATCACTTTCGATTTTGTATTGGCATGCTAATACTTTTTTATTATCTGGACCAATGTAAACAGAGCACTTTTTGCAAGTTCCTTTTCCACCGCAGGAAGAATTGATTATTATTCCTGCCTGCCCTGCCGCTTCCAAAATCGTAGAACCCTCATGAATGAAAATCTGCTTGTTTTCAGACTCAAAGATGATTTTGAAATGGTTCATTGATATGTTTTGTAAAAAACCAAAATAAAACAAACTTTGGCTGTATTATTATCAGCCAAAGGCTATATCCTGATAAAGTACCAAAACTAAAACTAATCTTAGCTTATTTTATGCCTGATTTTCCATTTGGCACGTCTTTTTTTGCTGCCAATTTTTCTTCTGCGTCTTGGTTTTGCCATTAATTACTCCATGTATATCATAAAAACTTTCTGTAAAAAACTTTCGTGTTGGTAGAATATATGATATTATGAGCTAAAAATAAAGTAAAAAAACATAAATATTTTTAATTGCCCGGAGAGATTACGTACAAAAACGAATTTGTGACGTCAATTTTGGGGAGATAGCTATGATACAATGTAAAGATTGCGAGTTTTGCATTACAGACCAAAACGGCAGAAAAAGTTTCAATTGCGACCCATTTACCAATATCAAAGAGCCTGAATGTATAGCAAAATGGCAGCTTATTCGCCTGGACATGCTCCTTGCCAGCTACCAGGGCATGCTAATGTGGTATAAAAAACTTGCCCCTATTCAGGATAAGCTATTTAAGTACATGGAAAAAGAAATTGATGATATCGACGAAGCTGACAAATGGAAGTTAGATGAAGAAGATATCGAAGAGAACGATGAACTTACTTGAAAAATTTAATATTTTTATGAAAATACGCGTTTTTTTCATTTATTTGCAATAAACTTCATACAGATGCCGTCTTTACTTGTGAACAAGTGTATATGAGTGATTAATTAGAGAAGCTACCGGGCATCTGTTTGCTTTGGGCTTGGCTTTTTAAGTCCGGATAAAACAAGCCGGAAAGAGAAAGGCCGTAGCTGGTAATGGGTTAAGCAACATGTAATTAATGGATTGAATGTAGTAAAGTCTTTATTGATAAAGGCTTAAAGAAGTATCGACCGGTTGTTCCTGTAATCACGAAATATGGAAGTAAATGAAGACTTAGCCCAAATAATTATCGGCTGTAAGAACGGCGAATCTCAGAGCTTTTCGAAAATAATCGATTTGTACTCAAGCCGATGTTATGGTTATTTTTACCGGCTTACGGGTAATACTGATATAAGCGATGAGCTTCTTTCAGAGCTATTTGTCAAATTAGTCGAGAAAATTAAAACTTATAATGGAGGCTCTTTTGAAGGCTGGTTGTTTCGTGTGGCTTCAAATATCTTTCACGATTTTTTAAGAAGTAAACAACGGCAGCAAAAGGTCCTTGACATAAGAAAATTCGAAGCTGATTCGGAAATTATCGAAGAGAAAAAATCCGATGGCGAACTTGTGGACAAGTTACAGATACAGCTTTCGAAATTAGATGAAGATACAAGGGAATTGATGATGTTACGTTTCTATTCAGAATTAAGTTTTAAGGAAATTGCAGAAATGCGATCGGAACCAATCGGTACAACATTAGCCAAGTTGCACCGGGGACTGAAAAAGCTGAAAGAAAATATGGAAGGCTGAATTTTATGGACAAAAATAACGAAAATTTGCGGGAACTGATTGAAAAATTCATGGATCCCCAAAACGTTCAAATGTACCTCGATGATATCGAGGCAGGTGAGCGTATTCTGCGCCAGCACCCTGCTCCAAAACCAGATGACATACTTCTGGCAAATATTAAAGCCAATATAACCTTGCACAAAACCCCAAAACAAACAGTCACCTTTAGAAAAAGAGTCTACGAGGCCTTGGCTGTCGCAGCCTCGATTATAATTATTGCATCAATAAGTTTACAATCTATAAACGAGCCTCCTCCAAATTTTCCTAAAGAAACAAATTACAGTTCGTTATTGCCCGATGGCTTTTGGACACATGATAACGAAGTCATTTCAGAATTTAATAACGACATAAATGACATTAATATGCAAATTGTTCAAGTTTCTATGGATACAATAGATTACGGCTATGATTCTTCTACATATGCACAATACGATAAAGAATTACAACAACTGGAGAATCTCTTGTATAATGTAGGTAATACCCAAGAAGAATACACCTACAATAACGGTATTTTTGAAGATATCGAAGATCTGGAAAATCGATTCAACGAGTTTAATGAAAATTTCTTACAAGAGGATTATAGCTATTCTGGTGATCTTGAGATATAATAATATAACTGAATCAAATTCATGGTGGTTTCTGGAAAGGTAAAAAATATGGAAACAAGTAACAGAATCACTTTATATAAGGTAATTTTAGTTGTATTAGTAATGCTGAATATTCCATTCGCTATTGCTCAAAGCAGCGGACGTAGTGGTTCACGAGGTGGAATGAGTAGCGGCATGAGAGGAGAAGGAGGACCAGGATCACGAGGTGGAGACATGCGCGGCGGCGGACGAAGTGGTCCCGGCCGCAGAGGTATGACATATCAGGATGAGGAATTATCAGAAAGTCAGATAGACCGTGTCCTTAAGCAACTCGGCACATATAATCCGAACCAGGTAAAACAGTTAGAAGAGCTTCGTAAAACTGATAAAGAACAATTTTTAAATGAACTAAAGATATATGCTTTTCCTCAAATACTTAATATTACGAGGGAAGATAGAGAATATGCTGGATACCTTGAATGGTTTGAAAAATATGTTCCAGATGAAGCAGCAGGTATAAGAGACTTAAAAGAGGAGAATAATAATCTCTATAAAAAAAGAATTGACACTCTTTTAGATAAATATAGATCTCTTGTATTTCAGCCACCATCAGTATCAGAAGAAAAGATGCGTTTGAATGTACGAGATGTGCAATTAAGCATAAAACAGAGAGAGCTTTCCATGCAATATTGGAACCCTACAATAACGCAGGAAAAGAAAGAAAGTTTATTATCCGATATTGAAGAGGTTGTAAGCGAACAATACGATCAGGGTATCAAACACATGAAAGTAGATTTAGAGGAAATAATAAAAAGGATTGAAGTATTACAAGCTTCCGTTGATCAACAAATAGAAGAAGTAAAGAAATGGGAGAATCCTGAATTCAAGAAAAAAGAAACAGATAACCAGATTAGAATTATAACTGAACCAACACATAGAACTTTTAGACGTGGACCATTCGGTTTCAATCGATCTATACCCCAAATGTTCCAAATATCTGATCAGGATTCAAATTCCGCTCAATAGCTGGGATTCTATAATTTATTTTTCATTTGTTCGACTCTTGTAGCTTTTTTCAGAGTTCTCTTTTCTTTGAAAGTGAGGCTGTGAATTCCTGATTTGTGAACCTTATCCAATATCCTGTCCAGTTCAATTTGTAAATTTCTCTGCTCTGAGATTTGCTTTTCCCATTTTCCAGCACTTGATTTAAATTTAAATCTTGATCGCCATGAATCAGAAAGAACATAAATTACCCCTGCTGCCATTCCAGCAAGATGAGCAACCTCTCCACCCTGATTTGTCCCGGCAAAAAGATTTAATATACTTATAGCCGCAAGAATTATAGCCAAAATACATAATCTCATTGGGAAAACGAACATTATTAACACTATAGAGTTTGGAAATAAAAGAGCACCGGCGGCAAGCATTCCAAGAATTGCCCCGGAAGCTCCAACCAATTGAGCTGGAACATTAATCGCACCAGACAAAACCAGCATAGGATACAGTAATCCTCCTGCCGCACCGCATATCAGGTAAAAAATCAAGAATTTTCTGCCACCCCATACTCCTTCAAGCATAGGTCCGAAGAAAAATAAAACAAGCATATTGAAAAAAATGTGTCTTATATCGGTTGTGTCATGTAAAAACTGATAAGTTATCACTCTCCAAAGTTGTAAAGCCATCCCTGTTGTCTCAGGCCAAACAGAAAACCATTTAAATGTAAAACCACCTATCGACGCACTTAGAGCCGAGGGTATATACACTGCAATATTAATAATCAGCAGCCATTTAACGACATTCGTAATTCGCGGCATGCTCATCTGCGGCGAATATCTGAACTGCGACTTATAGTCTTCTTGAGTATAATCTCTATCGTATAGTCCCATAAATTACTTCGTAAAAAATTCAAAATTTAGAATATATATATTATATCAAAAAAAAACAAAAAAGGTTCGTTATTAAAGTCGGCAAATATTAATTTTTAGTTTATTTCATTTTTTGGCCTGTGTTTCCAACGCCGATGCAGCCACCAATATTGAGATGGATCCTCACGAACAAAATCCTCTATCGCTTTTGTATATTCCGCGGTTACCCATTCCAAGGGATTGTCTTTATCTACCCATTCCTGAGGCATTATTATACGATTTACCTTCATTTCAAATTTAAATTGATTACCTATCCGTCTGCTGCACCCTACTACTATAGGTATATTGCTCGTAATAGCAATCAAGCCGATACTCTTGTATGTGCTTGCTTTTCTGCCGAAAAAATCAACAAATATTCCTTTTCTGCCTGCATCCTGGTCCGCAATAAAGCAAAGTGTAGCTCCGCTTTCGATAATTTTATCCATATATTGAGCGGCACCTTTTTTATCAAGAATCTTCTGCCCGAATCGTTCTCGAACACCATATAAATAATCGCTTATATATTTGTTGTCCAAAGGCCTTGCGACACTATAGATATCAAATCCGAATAATCCCATTATGTACCCGACAATTTCAAAATTACCATAATGAGCCGTAAGCATGATTAATCCGCGTTTTTCCTGCATAAGCCACTTGGTTCTTTCTGCATTATTAAATACAGCATACTCGGGCCAGTTATTTTTCTTAACTAATCTGGGTGTAAACAATATATCCATTGCGAGCATAGCAATTTGCTCAAAACTTCGCTGCCCTGTCTTGTTAATCCATTTTTCGTCTTTATCAGGAAAACTCGCTTTGAGATTTCCAATTGCCCTTTTTCTGCCCCTATTGTAATACTTCCACAGCAGCCTTCCTAATATGCATGCAGTGTTTAGATTAGCTTTTATACTAAAACAAGAAAGAAAAACGATCACTATTCTTAATAGAATATAACTGAGCCAATCTATAAAAAGATTGCCTTTCTTCTTCTTTTTCTTTTTTGCTACTAATTCAGCCATAGGCCGTGATTGTAATCTCAAAATGAGTAATGTCAAGTATTTACACTTAATGCTTCTCTACTAAGAGTTACCATGGTTTTCTCTATCATTCATTCTTTGGGTATATAAATCGAAATGAAAGTCAATTATTGGCATGTACAAGACAATAATTAACATCTTTTGCAAACCATTTTATGATATAATACAATGTTTAAGGTGTAAAGAGTTATTCCTTATGCCGTAATCAGTTTGATTTCACTATGGACGGGTTACAGTAAAATAGCTATTAGATTCTCACTGTGGAAATGAGTCTTTTAGAGAAAATAATGATTGCTACTATATATATTAATATGACTTTGTAGTATCAATTATTAATTTGATATTTTTTTTTAGGAGGTTTATGATGTGTAAGAAGTTCATTTCTTTTACAAGTTTAATGATATTACTGTTGTCTTTCTTTTTGACAACAGCCAATGCTGCAGATCCAAGCCTTGTTGGATGGTGGAAGCTGGATGACGGCGCTGGTCTTACAGCCGTTGACTCGTCCGGTCAGGAACACAATGGGACCCTTACGAATGGACCTGTCTGGACGACCGGCAATTTCAATGGAGGGCTTCAGTTTGACGGAACCGATGATTATGTTGATACCGACTGGAATGAAAACATGGCGAACTGGACCATCTGTTGTTGGGTTAATAGTCCAGCAGCACCAGACAGTACTTCTATGCCAAGCGGTCCGATTCATCGAGAAAACAACTACCAAATCAGTTGGAATCACAATAACGGTGGTACTTGGCCGGGCTCAGTAGCCGCAAATATTAATGGTACATGGACCAACGCTTCACTTGGGACGCTTGAGGGTAATACATGGTACTTCCTCTGCGGTACGTTTGACGGTACCTCACTCAAAGCATATACTGACGGAGCGTTGATTACAACAACTGCGGCAGCAGGAACTCCGAATACTGATACTAACACTTTTAAATTCGGAAGACATGCCGCTTCTGCTCAATATTGGTCCGGAACCCTTGATGATGTCAGAGTTTACAATCGGGCACTTACCATTGAGGAAATAAAGACCATTATGCAGGGTGAGCGAATAACCGTCGCTTGTAAGCCAAATCCTGCCAATAAAGAAAAAGATGTAGATCAAAATATAACTATGAGTTGGACACCGGGTATATACGTTACTGAAAATGGTGGTACACATAATGTGTTTATGAGTACGGATTTCAACGATGTTAATGACGCAACAGTAAGCAATCCACTCGGTACAACCGTATCCCCGGCTCAGGCGC
>JAFGPS010000164.1 GCA_016936075.1 Sedimentisphaerales bacterium
CTACTTAAATATGAAATATATGAAAAATATTTACTTTTCAACGTTGGGAGAAAACAACACTCTCCCTCTGTAATTGGCGCGGTGTTATGTTTTTGATTGAAAAGTGCGCCAAAAATGAGGGTAGTGACATAGGCTCGAAATCGCTAAGTCCATGTGCGGCCTGAAATAAAAATTATTTTATTTTTTTCTAAATTTCGCTGTGGGGCGCTACAATTTTGAACGAAAAGTAAGCTGAAAATGAGGCCTGCCCTGAGTCCGCCAGTGGCGGATCAAAGGGGTAGGAAAAAAGGCAAAAGGCAAAAGGTAAAAGTGAAAAGGAAAAAAGTCATGGAACAACTATTTATTTTAGTAACATGGGATTCAATGTATATCTTGATTTTATTGGTATGAATAAATAAAATGTCATTATGAAATAAGCAACTTCTAATAGGAGAATTTAAAATGGGTTTCCCGAGAAAGTTTAAGAAATTACTCGAAATAGAATTAAAAGATGTCGAAGTACCTGATTATGTATGGTTAACTTATGAGGTTTGTGCATGTGAAAAAGATTCCTGCGGCTGGGGAGGATGGTCGGTTGCTGATGGAGTGTTTAAAAAAGATAATAAAAAGCATAATAATGCCACCGGAGATAAAGTTCTTTCATTTAAAGGTGACCAAATCTGTCCAAGGTGTGGAAAAGATACGTTTCGTACAGCTGCATCCATTCGCTTAATCCCTTCTGATGATCAGAGAGATCCTTACGAAGTAGCAGGTATAGATATTGATACTTTGCCAATTGAATATGAAGATTAATTCCATATTTGGTGGGGCAAGCCGTAGGGTGTGCTGTGCACACCAATATTTCGAACAGGTGTGCACAGCACACCCTACAAATATTTTAAATTTTTAAGACGAATTTAGATATATTACGAAGATTGCCGCCCATGTAGGGTGCGTTACAACGCACAAAATAAAACTATCTACGTTTTATCCTGCCCGGTGTTCGTAGGCATGGTAGAGCAGGTCAAGTTCGGCTTCTTTGGCACTGTACTGCTCCTGAAGCTCTGCGAACTGGTCGGGATTTTTATAGATGTTTTCGTCGCCGAACCGTTCACGCATTTTTGCAAGCTCTTCTTCCAGTTCAGATATCATCTCCTCGATTTTTTCCACTGAATATTTGTTGAATCGTTTCAACTCTTCGGGAGTTTGGTTTTTTGGTTTTTTAGTGTTCGAACCTCTGCGTTTTGTCGAGCCGGATTTTGATTTTTCTTTTTTCTGTTTAGTCTCGATGCGCTCTGCTACTAACGAAGCATAGTTTGAATAGACAGGAGTGGTATTTATAAACTCAGTTTTACCAAGGCAGCGATTTCCAAGCTCATCTGTGCCTATTACGATGAGTTTATCTAAAATGCGGTCCAAAAAATAGCGGTCGTGACTTACAACAATGATTGTTCCTTCGTAATCATTGAGCGATTCTTCGAGCATTTCCCTGCTTGCAATATCGAGATGGTTCGTAGGTTCGTCCATTACCAGTACATCCGGCTCAGATAAAACAAGCTTGCAGAGCATGAGACGGTTCTTCTGGCCGCCGCTTAAATCGCCGCAGAGTTTGAAAACATCGTCACCTGAAAAAAGAAACGCACCAAGGCGGCCGCGAACCTTTTCCGTAGACAAATCCGGATTTACACTTATTGCTTCCTCTAAAACAGTCCTTTCAGGATTAAGTACATCACCATGCTGGTCGAGGTAACCTATGCGAAGACTTTTTCCCATTCGAACAGTTCCCGAAGTAGGTTCCATTTGTCCCAGTGCCAAACGCAAAAAAGTACTCTTTCCTGTTCCGTTCGGTCCTGTTATACCGAAACGTTCGCCTCTTAATATATCGAAAGATAGATTTTCAAAGAGAGTCAGGTCGCCAAAAGATTTTCCAAGGTTTTCGCTTCGCAATATAAGTTCGCTTCCCGATTTATTTGTGCCGAAAGAAAAACTTATTGTTTTCTGGTCGGTCGACTTATCGAGAAAATCCGGATTATCCTTAAGAAGTCTGTCGAGTTGCGTCCTTCGTCCACGTGCGGTTTTTCGCATCCCTTCCTGGTTTATGTTCCTCGCGATAAAATCTCTCGTTCGCTCGACCATTTCGACACGTTTTATATGCTCACGATCCTGCTGTAATTTTAAGGTTTCTCTCGTTTGGACATAGGTACTGTAATTTCCCTTCCAGACTTTTGCTTTGCGTTTTTCAATCTCGATAATCTTGCATGATGTCTTATCCAGAAGATGCCTGTCGTGACTGATTATGACGGCGGCACCATTGAAGTTGAGAAGGAATTTTTCCAGCCATTCAGTCGCCTGTATATCAAGATGATTTGTAGGCTCATCGAGCAAAAGCAGGTCGGCATCAAGCATTAAAACCTGCGCAAGACCGAGCCGTGATAACTGTCCGCCGCTAAGTGCCGTAGTTTTCGCATGATGTAATTCTTCATCAAATCCAAGTCCGGCGAGTGTCGTCTGGATATTTGTTTCGTATGCGTAACCTCCGGCTACTTCGAAATCATGACAGAGCCTGTCATACTGCGCCATTTTCGATTTTAAGTCTGAGCCGTGAAGGTTTTCCATTTCGTGCGTGGCATTGTGAATTTGTTTTTGCAGTTTCACGATATGTTCCACACCCGCGTGCATTTCTTCGAGTACAGTATTTTCACCGCTGAATGCTGACTCCTGCGGCAGATAGCCGATTCTCAAACCTTTTTGCTTTATGACTTTTCCCACATCAGGCGTAATCTGGCCGGTGATGAGCTTAAAAATCGTGCTCTTTCCGGTTCCGTTTGCTCCGACCATACCAACTTTTTCGTTCGGATGCAGCGTAAGATTCATCTTGTCCAGAACGATTTCCGACCCGAATGAAACGTGTATATCATTTAATATTACAAGAGACATTTTTATACTCAATAACGAAAAAAGGATTTATGACCCTTAAAGCGATAAATCCTGAAATTAATCTATACTTAGAAGATTTTGTAATTATACCAGAATATTTTGATAAAGCCAGATGCTTACCATTTAAAGTAACAGCCATAATGTCGGTAGAACAGGCCGATTGAACGCATTGTAAAAACCGCAAGCATCTGGATAGCAATATTGGCAAGTAGATTCAAAGCAATAACGAGCTTGCTTTTGCCGATGAGGTCTCCATATTCCACATTACTTATTTCAAGGTAGAAAGTCAAAACGAAGAGAGCCGCGACTATTAAGTACGGCCAAAATGCTTTAATTACCGGTTTTAGAATATTGGCGGGATTAAAAATACTGATCAAATTACCCACGACAGAAATAGTTAAAATACCAACCGGGAACAAGCCACACCCGATGATAGTCAATGCTATGAAAATGAAACTATCATCGCCTAAGTTTTGATGTGCGATTATTGCGGGCAGTTCGACAACAATAAAAACCATCGAAATAAGATATACCGACTTTACGGTATGCCAGATGAATCCGAAAAAGCCGTCCATATAAACATCGGGCAAGTCGTCGAAATCCAGTGCCGCGTCGCGTATCATTTCCATGTAATACCAGAACAGGCAGCCCCAGCAGGCAAGGGTGACTATTTGCCCGAGAAAGCCCTGTATTCTGAAACCACCCATTTCAAAAGAATAGTCAACGTGCCCGGTAAAAAATTTGAAGCATACAGCCGCTATGACAAAAACCAGCCCGGTTGCGTTTTCCGGCCTGATAAAAAGTTTCCAGTTGTCAATAAATACCGCACGATAAAAACCTTCAACTGGTTCGTTTATTTCTTCGGGCGGTTTTATTGTTTGTACCTTATCGAAGCTTTTTGATGGTATGACAAAACGTTCTTTGCAGTTTGCGCAGTGTGCGTTTTTGCCAGCATGCTGGTCGGCAAAAGCGATAAGTTGATTACATTTTGGACAGTTGAATTCGATTGTCATTTTTTTACCAAGGCGCGTGACAACTATAGTGACGATAAAACAAACCTATAGCTCGTATCGAAAAAATCAACATGAGCTGTGAAACAATATTCAATACAAGGCCGATTCCAATTTGTGTCGGGTCCTTCGGAATAAATTGTATTGAAAATAGCTGCATGAAAATAGCTGTTGAAAGATAAACATATACAACAAGGTACGGCTTGAAGCCGCGAACTACCTGCTTTATTAAATAGTCCGGTCGCAATAGAAGCAGATCTTTACCTATCGCAACATTCATTATCGCTACAGGGAGAAAGAGCAGGCTGAATGAATAAATAAATAATGACAGGACATGATGCGATTCAAATATGTTTTTGAATATTATATATATGAAGATACTTGGTAAACTAACCGCGATAAAGATAATGAATAACGAATAACAGGATGATGCGACTTTCCATATGAAGCTGTAAAATCCTCCCAGAATAACTTCCGGGAAATTTTCCTGGTCATAACCTGTTTCATAAATAATTTCCCTGTAATACCAGAATAAAAATCCCCATGATAATCCTGTGCACAACCATCCAAACGGCAGGAAAATAGTTATTACGCCTCCGCTTTTGGTTGTAATAGGTATTTCGATATTTCTATGGCCATTGAAAAAATAGAATATAGCCGCAACAAAGGTAAATACCATACCTGTAATATTTTTCGGATTGAAAAAGAGTTTCCAATTGTCTATTAACGCCGCATGGTAAAAACCCGGGATTGGATCGGAAGGTTTTTCTTTGGGTGGCTTGATGGTTTGGATTTTACCAAAGCTTTTGTCAGGTATGAAAAAACTCTGGTTGCAAGCGGAACAATGCGCACGTTTGCCGGCGTGCTTGTCAGCAAAAGCTATGACCGAATTACACTTGGGACAATTAAACTCGATAGTCATATTCGCATTAAACTCTATCGTGCGTTATTTTATTTCTACTTATAAACTCTCACTGTCTCTGCATACAATCGACAAATGTTTTGAGATTGTTACACCATTTTTTCGCTTCGAGCAGGTCGATTTTGTCGGCTTTGACAAGATTCGTAAGATGTTTTTCCAAAGTTATCATTTTTTCGTCCGGCCTGTTCTGCGTCTTCGTTTGCAATTGTGAATAAAGCTGCTCAATCTTGCCAGTTCTAATCAGGTTGGCACAGGCGTAATTATTGTTGAGGATTTCCATAGCCACGAGTCTGCCGTCACCGGCTTTTTTCGGTATGAGTTTCTGGCTTACAATATATGCCAGTCCGAGCGATAGCTGGTTGCGTACTTCCGCCTGTCTTCCTTCCGGGAAGTAATCGAGAATTCGTGTCACTGTACCTGTGGTATCTCTCGTATGCAAAGTTGAAAAGACCAGGTGTCCGGTCTCTGCTGCCATGAGTGTCATTGAAATTGTTTCTGCATCTCGCATTTCACCGACAAATATTATATCCGGGTCCTGCCTGAGCATTTCCTTCAGGCCGCCGTTAAAAGATGGGACATCTTTGCCGACTTCACGCTGCGATATTATGGAATAATTCTGCGGCAAAATATATTCTATCGGGTCCTCTACAGACATAATTCTGCATGCGCTTTTCTGGCTTATTCTGTTAATAATCGATGCGATGGTAGTCGATTTTCCCGCCCCGGTAATACCAGTCATCAGTATAAGGCCGTGCTTGCGCGCGACCATGTCCTCCCAAACATTATTCGGAAAGCCAATATCATTTATATCTGGAATATCGAGCGAAAGCGCTCTTATAGCGGCCGCAAGACCATCGTTTTCCTGGAAAATGTTTATACGAAACTGGAGCTGACCCATCCTGTATGAGCAATCAACACTAAAGTTTGCCTGGAGTTTTTCCTGGTTCTTTTTGGTCAGGAACGGGTAAATAAGTTTTTTCGCCATATCGTGCGTAATTTTCGGCCCTTTGAGTTTTACAAGGTCGCCATCAATTCGATATGCCGGAGGGGCACCAACTTTTATGTGTAGGTCTGAAACTCGAAGAGCACCTCGCTTCTCGAAATAGTCAAGCATATCCTGCAGACTAATCAATCCCTGCTCCGCGGTTGGATATACTTTTTCATTTACAGAAAATTCGTCCGACATATCTGCCTCCAAATAAAAATAAGTCGCTACCGGCACATCCTTTGTTAATATAAAAAATCAGGATTTTTTATAAATATTTCGGAAAACCTTTGTTTATAGTATATCCCGACGGGATTCGTAATGCAAAAGAATTATAAACTGATTATCTTAAGGTTATTACTGCCATTGCAATGCAGGTAGTTTTTTCTTTAACCGCTCCAGGCCTTCTTCGGTAACTTTAGAACGCTGTAAATAAAGCCATTTTAACGATTTCATATCTTCAAGATATTTAAGGCCATCATCGGTGATTTTTGAACCAATTAGATAAATCTCCTCTATTGATTTAATCTTTGCCAGATGTTTAAGACCTTCATTAGTTATATCCAGAGAATAAATTAACTCACCATCGTTATTTTTAATTGCGCTAATATATAAAAACTTTAAATTTTGCAATCCTGAAAGATGAGCAATATGAGCATCATATACTTCGGACCTCATATGTTTCAAAGACAACTCCTCCAACGAAGACAGTTTCCCCAAAGACACCCAATCTTCTTCTGAGGTCAATTTTACCTGGTTAAGATTAAGTATCTTTAACGAAGGCAGGGCGGCTAATGATCCTATTCCCTCACCTGTTATTTGAGTAGGTTCTATTGTAAGCTTTTGTAATGACTTCATGTTTTTTAATTTCATAAGTCCTTCATTAGTCAAGCCTGTACCGATTGTCATCTCTTTTATATTGGACAGATTTGTCACTTTGCCAATTATTACATCCATTTTTTCTGTATCGTCGATGTAAATACATTCTAAAGATGTCATTTTGGCCAAAAGTTCTAATCCCTTATCAGTAATGGATTTTCCATCAATAATTATATTTTTAAGTGATGGCAACCTGGAAAGATAACTTATGCCTTTGTCCGTAACACTAAAAAGAACAAGCAATTCCTCAAGATTGTTCAGACCTTCAAGATGAATAAAACAATTTTCAGTGACACCGGCTCCATAAAGCCTGAGTGTTTTAAGTTTCGTCATACCTTTCAAATAAGCAATGCCTTCATCATTTATCTGGGCATTATCCAAATTAAGGTGCTCAATATTTTTCAGACCAGCCAAATAAGCAAGACCTGCGTTTGTAACTTCCTGATTGCTTACAGATAACCTTCTTAAATGAGAGAGATTTTTCAGGTGAGAAAGACCTTCATCGTTTATACCCGGACTAAGAATTAATACTTGGAGTGATTTAATTTTTCCTATATGAACCATACCTGCATCAGTGGTAGGGGTAAACGAAAGATTAAGATATTCAAGAGAAGGCAAATTAGAAAGATATGCCAGCTCATTGTCACCAACATCAGTATTGCTGAGACTAAGATTGTTAAGTGACTTGAGTTTATCAAAATATTTTAAACCTGTACCAAGTATATACGTTTCCTGAAGATCTATATTTCTTAATCCTGTCAAATTAGAAATATACTTGAACTGTTCATCCTGAATCTCGACGCTCTGGCAAAAGAGCATTGCAAGATCATCTGGCTCTAACTTAGATAAAGCAGATAAATCGTTCCCAGCGTTTTTATCCAAATCCAGCCTTAAAGCTTTTCCCTGAGGAACTTTTACATCACCACGAGCTTCGCAAAGCGGCTGCCAATCAACATAACTGCTCGTATCAACATCGTTCATATCCAGTATTAATAACATTCCCATCGATTTATCTTTCGGGAAATGAACGATTCGCTCCTGAGCTTCAGAAACTACGAAAGACATAAAAAACAGAGAAACACAAAGTATATTGTAAAACGTAATATGAACACTATTCTTCTTTGAGTAAAGCATAATTACTCCCTTTTCTTTGGTTATTAATTAATTTTTTCATCCAACTCACCAATCGAAAATCCTTCGGCTTGAACAATATGTTCTTTATCTGTCAGAATCAACCATGGCAGAGCTTTTACACCCCAGTTAAATTGGGTTTGCTCTGCATTCTCTTTAATCATTCCGATTTGGAAAGAAATATTGTTTTCTTTTATCCATTCATCGAGAGTGTTTTGTTCGATAGTTGAAGCTTGAACTGCTATAATTTCGATACCTTTGTTATTTAGTTCTGCTGCTTTTTTATTAAGTTCTAAAATGCTGTTTCGTGCCGGCCGTTGTTCTATTTCGAAAAAGCAGAACAAGATGTTCTTATCCTTTGTTTGTTCAAAGTCTTTATTAATTTTAATAACATCCATATCTGGTATAGATTTTCCAATTAACGGCTGAGGCTTAGCTTCAGGTTGTTTGATTGCTACACTGACAGTTCGCACTCCGCCTTGTCTGGTTCCATATGCTCGCTGAGCTGTATTTGCCTGGAGAGATTTACTTGCACTTTCCTTTTTGAATGTGTCTATACCTGTATTCGTGACGAGTGTATGAGAGACCATAATCTTCCTGAGGTTCGGGAGGTCTTTTAATAACATTAAACCTGCATCTGTTATCTTGGTATTATCTAAATAAAGGCTTTCCAAAGACTTGATATTACTGATATTTTTAAGTCCGGCATCACTTATTGATGTGCTTGACAAATTTATGTATTTTAATTTTTTTAAATCTGACAGATATGCTAAATCCTCATCGTATATTTTTGCACCAACTATAACAAGATTTTCTAATGTATTCGACCAGGGTTTTAGATTAGACAGGCCAGCTCCATTCAAAACAGTATTACGAAGCTCGAGACCTTTTAAAGGTGCATTTTTATTCAAATAGGCAAATCCTTTTCCGGTTATCTTAGTTTGATTCAAGCAAAGGTTTTCAAGATTCGATAAGCTGCTTAAGTGTTTCAGACCTTCGTCTGTAATGCACGTTCGATGCAAGGTAAGATAATTGAGTTTTGTTAATTTACTTAAATGAATTAATCCTGCGTCTGTTATTGGCGAATTAACATCTATCTCTCTGTCATTAATACCAAGTGTGAGTCTTTCAAGAGAAGTCATATTTTCCAACGCAGCCAGACCATTATCACCAATCTGTGTATCGTAAAGTGCCAATCTCTTAAGTGATATAATATCCTTTATATACATAAGAGAATCGTCTGTAATAGACGTTTTTGGAATTGAAAGTTCTTTTAAGGAAGTTAGATTTTTAAGATGTACTAATCCCGGACCTTTAATTTGTGATAAAGCAAATGTTAAACGTTCAAGTGAAGAAATTTTTGAAATATGCTCCAAAGCGGCATCTGAAATACTACTGTTGTCGCAATTTAATTGTTTCAGGGATTTAAAATTTGTAAGATGCGCAAAGCCGCTTCCATGAACCTGATTTGTCGAACAGATATCCATAGCAATTAAGCCTGTCAGATTTTTAAAATACACAAAATCTTCGTCTAGAAGAATTGTTCTTCTTAAAGATAGTGCTTGAATATCATTTGAACCGAGATTGGATATAAAAGAAAAATCTGTCGATTCTTCATAAACTTCAAGCTTTGCTTCTTTACCTTCAGGTATGTTTATGTCCCCCATCGCCTGACTCAATAATTCCCAACTATCAATGAGATTATAGTTCTCATCACTATTAGCGTTACGTATCAACAATCTGCCAACAGCTTTGTCATTTGGAAAGTGTATTATATGTGAGTCAGCTTGTTCTGCCTGAATATATGTAGCTAAAGAAAAAATACAAAAAATAGTCATACTTACTTTTTTCATTATTTTGTTCCTTGTTTATAAATTTGATAGTTTTTTTTCGAGTTCGTTTATAGAAAATCCTTCAGCTTGGACTATATGTCCTTTATCAGTAAGAATCAACCACGGCAGAGCTTTTACGCCCCAGTCGTAACGGATTTTTTCCACGCTTGTCGAAGAATCACTTTTAATTATACCGGATTTGAAATGAACTTCATATTCTTTGAGCCATTCATTAAGTTTTTCATGTTCTATATTTGAGGCATGAATAATCAAAACCAATATATCCTTTTCTTTAAGTTTCTGTGCTTTGTCCTTCAATTGCATTATATTATTTCTCGACGGACGTTGTTCCATATCGAAAAAGCATATTAATAATTGTTTATCTTTTACTTCATCTGGTGATAAATCGAGTTTGATATGTTCGAAACCTGGTATAGCTTTACTCACTAACGAAATCGGCTGTCTCGATATTAATCTGCCCTCCGGGCTTAATTCGCGAACAATGATTTTGATATCTTTAGCCCCTCCAATTGTGCTAATCTCTCCTAATAATCTCACTGTTGAAGAACCTGAAGAGCTTGCCTGAATCTCAACTGTTCCCTCACAAAGATTTTCGATTGTGAACTTTCCTTCCTTGTCTGCTTGAGCATCTCGATTTGGCTGGTCGCTACCATGAGCATATACTCTTATATCAGATATCGGCTGATCAAATTCGTCGACAACAATGCCTGAAACAGAAAGATTCGCTTTCTTTAATACCATTTTATCCAACTCTGTCCGGGCATTATCTGCGTTAACGTTATCTATACGTACATATGTACTGCCGTAACCTTCGGCATGCGCTCTAACAGAATAATTATGATTTTCAGGAACAGCTCTTATTTCAAAATTACCTTCTGAATCTATCTCAGTTATTTCTTTCGAGCTAAAGCCTGTGCTGGAAATCCAAAATGTCAGGGAAATATTGGTATCAGGGATTTTATAATCATTAACATCGACAACTTTGCCTTTTATAATGATACCGGGTGACAATTTTATATCATAATTATCAACTTTTTCATCTATCAAAACAGCAGACGCAAGATTTCGCTCCATGTCTCTGGCGAGAAGATATACCACTCCATCGGACATTCTTGTAACATCACGTGTAGCATTGAATGTAAATTTCCCTTCTGTATCAGTGACCACTTCATTTCCGCTGGGCGGCTTTGTAGAAATTTTTACTCCTGATAGAGGATTCCCTTCCTGGTCGCGAACTGTTCCGGAGAATTGACCAAAACTATCAAGAGCAATCTCAATACGTTTTGTTTTTCCTTCATCAATTGTAATGTCACCATCCCAGTTCTTACGCATATAATCTTGTCTATAGATGCTGGTAATCCTGTATGTCCCCGGATTCACGCGAAATTTTGCGATACCATTACTATCGGTTCTTATACTTTTGACAAAATTATTTTCAGAAGAATGAACTGACACACTAACCTGCTCTATTGATTGCTGAGTTTTCGAGTCCTTTATTAAAACTTCTATAAGACCACCTTTAATTAGTTCGATTTTCACGTCACTGGTTGTTTGTCCCGTATGAGTTGTAACTTCGACGGGTTCTGATAACCATTCGTTGGCTGTTTCTGTATCAGGCTTCAATTTTAAAGAAAAAGTTTTAGCTGGAAGACTTTTCATAACGAAAGACCCGTCTTGTCCGGTAACAGCCGGCTTTAGATTGTATAGTGACATAATCATATCTTCATCGTCCAGAGCGAAAATTACCTGTGTACCGCTTACAGGTTTGCCGGTGTCTTTTTCTACCACAACTCCGTTCAGAATCGCCTCGGCAGGCTGAACAATTTTTATATCCGTCTTACCTGCTTTATGAGTTAATGCCTGGGTACTTCGATACTTCTCCATATCCAGCGTTACTATCGTTGCTCTGCCCGGTTTTTTGATACGGAAATCAAATTCGGCATTTTCAGGAATATTGCTAAAGCTAAATTTACCCTGCTCATCTGTTTTTGCACTTAACATATCAGGCATAAGTTCACCAATAGTAAATCTTCGTTCGTCGTTGTTTTTGACCATTAGAAAAGCCAGAAGAACTTCTGCTCCTTCGACAGGCTTTTCCGATTCATCGACAACTACACCGGCTACAGGAGCGGCGGGATAAAGTTTAATCTCGAAATCCTCGCTTCCTGTCATTGACCTGTTATCCCAACCCAGCCCGAAACCTTCCTTCTGAGCAATAATTATGGCTTGTGTTGTATTATCAAATAATCTTTTTTCAGTTTCGAATTTGAATTTACCTTCTTTGTCTGTTTCAATTTCTTCGATGAGTGTCACCTGATACGATAAGTCTTCTGTTGAGAGAGAAACTATGTAAAATCCGACTTTAACCGATTCGACAGGTTCACCTCCGGTATTTATCACTCTGCCGCTGCACACAACATTTTCGTTTTGACCTGCAAAACAGAAATTGATTAAAAAAATTGAAACTAAAATAATCATTAATGTTGTTTTTGAAGAAAGCTTCATAATACTCCTTAATTTTTATCTTGCTATTATTTTATCCAGTTCACTTACAGAAAATCCTTCGGCTTGAACGATATGTTCTTTATCTGTTAGAAGCATGCCTGGCAATGATAATACACCATATTCTAAATACCATGTTATCTCTTTGGAATCTAACAAATTAACTATGAATTCAATTTTGTTTTCTTTTAGCCATTCGTCAAGTTCTGATTGCTCCATTTTAATAGACTGAATAGCGACTATCTCGATATTGTTGTCTTTTAATGAATCAATTTTTTTATTAAGTTCGAGCATATAATGTCTTGAAGTTCTGTTCTGTATGTCAAAGAAGCAGAGTAACATTCTCTTGTCTTTTATCTGCGTTTTATCAACCGGTAGATTTACATCCAGAAGTTTCCATACATCAATTCCTTTTAAACCATAACTTATAAAACCAGGTTTAGCACCTTGCTGTTTTTTCTTTAGAATTATGTGAATATCTTTCCGGCCGCACAACATTCCTTCTTCGGAAATATTTCTTTCATACGGGCTATTCCCTGCAAGTTCAACAATTACTCTGCACTTTACATCGGGAACATGTCTCACAATAAAATGTCCATTCTCGTCTGTAATACCTTCTACACCGGTGATTGAAGAATTAACTACAACTCTAACACCAGCAACAGGATTATTCATTTCATCTGTAACCAGACCTTCAACAATCTTTCCCTTAGTAAGAACACATGTGATTGTCTGATTATCACTTTGTTTTACTTCAATATCGTATATTTTTGAACGTACATAACCTGCTTTATCGACTGTAATTGCTTGATATTGTCCGGTTTTTATATCACGGATTTCAAATAATCCCGGAGTACCTGATGATACCGGCTGATACTGAAAACCTCTTGCACTTCCATCCTCGTATTGAGTCCAGAGCATAAAATGAATATCATCGAGACCTCGCCCGTATTCATCGATAACCTTGATAGGCAATGTCCCGCTATCCTCTTTATTTTTTAACGCTGCTTTTAAAACTAATGAGCCGATATCCTCGCGTTCGGTAATTTTATTAATAACTCCTGTTGTAAATAATTTCTGGTAGTAATTTTGATGACTGACACAAATACAATAACTCTGCTTTTGCGGCAATCCAGTTATTTCAAAATGTCCTTCACTATTAGTAAAAATGTCTTTAACTGACGTTTGTGTTTGCCATTTATTTACAAAGTTAAGACGAATCCTTGCGTTATCAATAGGTGTTCCGCTTTCTGTTTTAATAGTTCCGGCTAAAGTCTGAGCCTGACCAAGTTCGATTTTTACATTATCCGATTGCCTGCCAATATCTAAAACAGCGGCAAGATTACGCTCAGGATTTCGTGCAAAAAGACACATGTTTACGGATGGTTCCCACTCTTCAAGCCAGCCAACGCAGAATTTTCCCTCATTGTCACTGAGTGAATAAAAACTTGTCATAGGTGAAGCATTAATCTTGGTATCAGGAGCTGGTTTGCCAGTCGAGTCAACAACCATTCCAGTGACAATCTTTCCAGGTTTTATTTCAATGTGTAATTCTTTTTGGCCGGGATTACATTCCTTTGCGGCTGTAAGCTTGCGGATCTTATCAACTGCATAAAAATAACGCACTTTATCTGATAAGTCACATATGAATCGACCATTCTCATCGGTCGTATATTGTTTTCCTGTTTCATACTCAGTGACCTGAACATTAGAAAGAGCATTATCTTTCGAGTCAATTATAATAACAGTAAGAAATTGCTGAGAAGAAGCAGAATAAATATTTTCTACATTGCAATGAAAAAGAAATAAAAACAAAATGACAATATGATATAAATTTACTTTCATAGTTAATCTCCTGAACTTAATAATTTTTCATCCAACTCACCAATCGAAAATCCCTCGTTAGTAACTATATGCTCTTTGTTAGTAAGAATCAACCACGGCAGAGCCCTTACGCCCCAGTTATTTTTTGTCAGCCCTGTATTTTCCTTAACCATCCCGATAGGGAAATCTATATTATTTTCCTTAGTCCATTCATCAAGATATTCCCGTTCTATTTTAGAAGTGTGAATGGCAATAATTTCAATATCTTGTTCCTTTAGCTCTTGTATCTTTTTACTTAGTTCTAAAATAGCATTCCTCGACGGTCGCTGCTCTATATCGAAAAAACAAATTAGTATCATCTTATCTTTTGCCTGTTCAATATTGAAATTGATATCTATATTCTCTAAACTTCGCAAATACTTAGCAGGTATTGTCGGTTCAATTTCTTTTGCCTGTGCCTTATCTAAAGCATATTTTGATGTCGAGACATCAGGAGGGAAATCAGGAACAAATTCACTTGATTCAATTTCAATATTTGGCGTAAAAGACTCTATCGTTAACGTATAACTTCCCAGCGGTATATGCCGCACATTTTCATCTGATTTGTAATAAGCATGTTTTATTATCTCTGGGAAAACTACGCCGTTCCAAAGCTTGATATTTTCAAATTCAAAAACTTCTCGCAAATTATCATTTTCTAAACGTTCTATTCTCACAGGGAAAATATCAGGCTCTTTTGCAATCCATACTTTAAGTTTATCTTTGGAACTTATAACTGAAAGAAGCATAGAACATGGAATTCCGTTAATTTCATATGAGCCTAAAAATTCTACTTCATGAGTTAATAATTCTTCGATTATATTCTTCGGCATAGCCCATTCCAAACTGTAGATTGGTGTATTGAATCTTCTATTATCACGAACAGTAGCAGCCTTATTTCGAATGGGCCAGGTAATAGTCCTCTGGCCATCGAAATATTCTTTATCATTAAAGTCACCTTGAGCTTCTCCCACAATTGAAAATTTATAATAAGATTTATCAAAGATATATTCACAGTTCAGTATACGCGGCGTTTGTTTTCTGGTGCTGTATTCTTCAAGCTGATATTTAGCTTTTCCTTTTTCAGGAAATCGCGTATTTTTCGATAATTTATTCAAAATATAACCATGATTCTCTTTTTCCCGCTCGCTTACTGCCAAACCTTGTGATTCCTTTTCTTTTGCTGAGAGAACCTTAACTTCCACATTTGTTTTATAATCAGGCTCCAGTGACACATTTTTAAACTCTATCCATTGATAGGGACGTTTCTGGAATTCAAACGTTCGTATATTTTTAAGCGGTGTGCCCCAGAACCAATATTGTTCCTTTATAAGACCGGGGCCACGGCCAAATATTCGAGGGTACTCTTCATGAACCTGTCCTTGGTCATCATACATGAGCATACGTTTCGCTTCGAGGACATCAGTACTAACCATTTCGAGTACTACCGCATTCCTTTTGAGACGTGGCCATGTTAAAATAAGTGGATTTTTACTTTCAGGTAATAGTACTGTATCATAATCACTTTCATGCCAACCTAAATCATTCCATTCTTCAACTTTCCGCCAGGCTTCTGTGCTTATGCCAAAACTTATGGCATCTTCTTTTTGATCAATGTTAAAAGCACATACAAAGCTACGCATATCTGATATACGATTTTCATTAACATCCCACGGAATATCAGGCTCAAGACGACAAACACCAAACGAACTGAACGCAGTATTACTGCAGTCATCAGCACCACCAACACGTACAGCAAATTCTCGGATAGAATAATCACCAATAGCTGTCGTGGAGGAATTTGGTCGGCTGTAAGGCTCATCAGATAGAATCTGTCCATCAGGCCGCCACCATAGTTTGGGTCCTTTATCAATTTTATTATAAGCAACTCCAACAAGTTCCGCAGTTACACCATTTGGAAGTTCTGCGACAAACTTTTTTTCGATTTGTTCTGAATTTGCATAGCTATTATAACCCAATAAAAATGCCAGAATCAAAAAGATATATTTCATTTTTCTCTCCAATATATTATTTGATGTGTTCATCTAATTCAGCTACGGCGAATCCTTCGTCAGTAACGACATGCTCTTTATCAGTCAGAATCAACCATGGCAGAGCTTTTACGCCCCAGTTGAATTTTGTCTGTTCTATATTCTCTTTGTTAATTCCAACAGGAAAATCTACGTTGTTTTCTATGAGCCAATTGTCGAGATATTCGCGTTCAATTTTCGAAGTGTTAATAGCAATAATTTCAATGCCTTTTTCTTTTATATCTTGTGCCTTTTTATTCAACTCTTGAATTAAATTTCTCGATGGTCTTTGTTCTAAATCAAAAAAGCAGACAAGTACCTTTTTATTATTAATATCAGGCTGAGATTCAGTTCCAAAATATTTGAGATCAGGTAGAGATTTACCTACCAATGAAATTGACTGTAATATAAGCGAGCCATTCTCATTAATTGCAAGTACCATATTACTATACATCTGCTCTTTTTCTATTTTTATCGAGAGAGGTTCTTCGCTATCAATAAATCTTGAAATATCTTCTAACAATATTGAATAGTAAAATTCATAATCACCGGGTGGAAGCAGCATTTGCCAACTGCCGTCTTTTTCAATCAAACATGATGAGATTGTATGGCCCGTTTTCAGACGTGCATCAAGATATACTCGTTCGGCTGAAGGTCTCTGTTGTGTTTGAGATTCTATCAGGCTTCCATTTACACTAATTCCTTCGCAAGCTTTGAATGTTACTTGTATTGTTTTATCTGGTACTGCAATAAAGGTATCAGGAACGCAAACATAATTACTATAATTCGAATTTTCAGCAGCATTGAAAACTGGTACATATTCTCCCGGCTCCAAATCTTCGATTGAAAAAGTTCCATCTTCATCTGTTGTTATATTGCGATCTTTATTGATTTCATCTCGAAGCCCAATATTTGCATTCGAAATAGGTTTGCCCGAAAATTCTTCAATAAGTATTCCTTTTACGATAGCAACTCCCGAAGAAAGTTGGAACACGAAATCTTTAACAGTTTTAAAACGAGGCGAGGATAATATAGTTGCGGTATTATCTTCAGGTGAAAAATCTATTTCCTGCGTTTTAAAGCCTGGTGCTTTGACCGCAATTCTAACGAAATCCTTCTTATTAAATCTTCGAAGTGTAAAATCACCATTCGTATCTGTTTGAGTGATTAACGTTGCTTCAAATGGATCTGAAAAAAACGACTGATCTAAAGATTGTATTTCATTTCTCTGAGGCGTCTTTACTCTTTGACGTATACTCACCAAATAAATCTTTGCTGCTTTTATAGGTTTTTGCTCAGAATCCACAATTTTGCCTGACCAGTTCTCACCAGCTTTATGCAGGACAAGCTTAACCTGAGAATTACGATAATCAACAATCGTATTGTATGCAAGGTCATAGCCATTCATATCACAACTAACTATACCAAGCGCGATAATATCATCACCACCATAATCTTTAATCTCGAATTCGACTTTACCTTCTACATTTGTTTTGACAGTTTTTGTGTATAAAAGCGTATCGGTTACAATAAAATCTAATTTCACTGATGCATTTGAAACAGGTTTATACTCATCATCTACAACATGAATTTCACAAATGCTTGTATCTGACAAAGGTTCTAATACAATTTTAATATCATTCGAATCCGTTGAAGCCCATGTATCTTTAAATTTATAACCTTTTTTAGATGCATGAAAATATACTTGTCCATCAGCAAGATTCCGAATACTGAATCGACCATCCTTATCACTATAAAACGGCTTTCCCCAACCTGATTGGGACTGGATACCATCTCTTGTGCCAACGATAAAATTGGCTCCTTCTATAGGAACATTATTAATATCAACGACTTTACCTGTGAGAGTATTGAGGTACTGAACAACAACAATTTCAAAATATCCATCCGATTTTAGTTTTGTAAGATCTATAGTTTTTTTGCCGTATTCACCAATAGAAGAATTAAATTCTTCGTCAGGGAACCATTGTGCGACATAACTGGTCTTGGGATAAAGACCATCAATAGTAAATGTCCCGTCTGTATCAGTCTGAATTTCCTCGGACCAGCAGAAATTGAGATCATCACCATTAATCATTAAGCCTATTCTAAACTTGAAAGGCCAAACAGGTTGGTTTTTAGTATTAACCACACGTCCTTTATAGTTTTCCGCAGGTTCCAAATTAATCGCGGCTGTTGTCGAGCCGGCCTTTGCATGAACCATTTTGGCATGTTTCCTGTCTTCGGAAATAATAAAAAAATCAAAGTCCCTGTCTGTTGGTGCAGCATGTAATTTAAAAGCGCCCGATTCGTCTGTTTTAATTTCCGGTATATCACTATGAAAATATACTGATGCATTACTAACCACCCGAGAAGATTCATCGAGCACTTTTCCATGTAGTGTTTTAACCGGCCAGAGTTTCACCTTAAAAAGCAAATTCGTAATATCTTCAGTTATCTTACCGCGAAAAGGTACATACGAATCTTGTCTCTGTGGATCTATGATATAGGTTCCATCTCGTGAAAAATCGTATCTGAAAGACCTTTCGCTGTTTTTCTGAGCTGTGGTTCGAAAATTTCCATTCTCGTCTGTTTTCAAATAAGCGATGTGAGCACCATTTGATTTCAAATAAGCAAGACAAAAATTCGGGACCGGTTCGTTAGTATCATAATTAATAACTTTACCTGATAATGTGCAGGTTTCAGAAATAACTTCATCGTTAGCCTGTCGAGCTGATGTTTGTTGTATCATTCCTGTACCCGGCAAAACGACTATTAAAAAGGATATACAGAATAAATTAAATAATATTACATAGTTTCTACTCATTTTATTTTCTCCTCAATTTCCGCTATCAAAAATCCTTCGTCAGTGACTATATGTTCTTCGTCCGTAAAAATCAACCACGGCAGAGCTCTTACGCCCCAGTTAAAACGTGTTTGTTCTTCACCTGTCCCGGTGGCAGTAAATCCTTTTGCCATAGCAGCATCGGCCGCTTTCATGCGTTCCAAAATAATACCCGGCGTAAATACTTTCGTCACAATAGCATCTTGCTCATTTATGGAAAAACATTCTGTTGTTAACGACAATAAGAATATTATAGAAGTAAAAAGAAAGTATGTTTTTTTAGCCATTTGTGAAGCTCCAAAATATTATTTGTAATAGTCATTCTTACTTTTATATATAGACGTTAAAAGAAGAAATCCGTTACAGTAATTTTTGGTTAAAAAAATAAATATTCGGGTTTTTCTCGCTAAATCTTGTAAAATAATCAATCTACGGCAAAAAACATAATAATGAATCATTTCTCTAAAGCAGTTTCTATATGAAATCCGGAGCGATTTCTTCCGGTATTTCGCTTAATTTCTCAATTCTCTCATCCAGCTCATTTATGCCGAATCCCTCATCGAAAACTTTATTCTTGGAATCCGTCAGCACCATCCAGGGCAGGTATTTAACTGCCCATTTAAATCGCACTTTGGATTCGTTTTCTCCGGCTGTTCCGATGGTCATTGTAATGTTATTTTCTGAAAGCCAGTTATCAAGAGTTTCCCGCTCAATTTGCGCGATTTGAATAGCGATTATTTCGATATTTTTAGATTTGAGTTCTTCTGCTTTTTTATTCAACTCCAAAATACAGTTTCGCGAAGGTCTCTGCTCGTAATCCCAGAAACATACTAATAAAGATTTGCTCTGAAAACTTTCTATTGAAGAATCGAGAGTAATATCATCGAAGTCAGGCAAGGTTTTTCCAATTAAAGACTGGCTTGCAACCGCATCGCCGCTTATAACAAGCTCCATCTCGCCAAGTGCAAGTGCTTCGTTACTTTCACTCTCAGTGACATTGAACTGATGTGACAAAGAAGCTATCTGCTCTTTACTTATTTGAGTGACTCTGCTTTCCAAATCGTACGCCTGGATATAAAGCGAATATTCTCCTTCGGGGACATCGTCAATCTTGAACGAGCCGTCATTTTCGATATTGAAACTTATCGCAAGATAAGGATTGTTTTCAGAAGTAATATTCAGGTTACCTTCGATATTTTGCCAGTTAGTTCTTCTTCTGATTGGGTCGGGAATAATAATTTTGCCGGTGACAGGTCTGCCAGTGCCTCCGATTTGTATCTCCTTTGTTTCGTTAGGCATAATATTTACCAGCATAGTATGTGTGTTCTGCTGTAAATTGCTTCTCGTACGTAATAATCTTGTTACAGTACCTTCGCCGGAAAATATCCTGTCGAATACGAAGTGACCGTTTTCATCTGTTTTAGTTTGGAAATTAAAAACAATTCCAGAAAGCTGCGGCACAGATTTCGGATTGTAAGTAATAGTTTCATCTTTGCCGGGCTTGTCTGCGATTTTCAGAGTACCTTCCAGTTTCGACCAGCCAGATAAAGTTATATTTCCATCGGAAGGGAATTGATCTTTACTTAAAAAAGCGTAACCTTCATCATGTAAAATCACGATTGAATATTCATCTGGCGGCGGCGGGAAACTGAAGTTTCCTTTGGAATCAGTCGTGGCACTTAATTTGTCACTCGAAGGTCTTGCTCCGGCTTTGCCGTTCTCTACGATTAGCTGGCGTGTCACTATCATTACCTCTGCGTTTTCGACTGGTTTGGCATCTACAGATAAAACCGTTCCCCTAATGGGGACAATTTTTTCCAGCTTGAAATCAAGAGTGACATCGCCTTCTTTTCCGGTAACCGCTCTCGAAACCTGCGGCTGATAACCTTCAGCTTCCACTCGGATATAATATTCGTTGCTTGGGTAAGTGAATCTCATTAAGTATTCATTACTTTTTGTAATTTTACCACCCGGTTTCCATGAAATATCTTCGCCGGCACTTCCATCGACTCCGGGATAGAAACGGAATTCATTGACAGGCTCACCGGAATTTGCATCGACTATTGAGCCGCGAATAACCAGCTCAGGAACGAGTGTTATCTCATATTCCTTTTCGGATGGTTTGATTATATAATTTCTGATAATGATATAACGTCTTTTGTTAATATTTATCATAACTTCATCAGCCGGGGCACTGTTCCATACGAACACTCCGTTAGCATCTGTTTTAGTTTCCCATGTAAGCGAGTGGGACTGATGCCATGTATCGGCACTCAGCGTGACATCGGGTACCGGTTCGCCGTTCGGGTCAATGACTCGCCCGGTTATAGTATGCCCGGGTTCCAGGCGGAACATTATTGGCGGCATTTGCTTTTCGACCATGAAACGCATAGTGTCCGGGCTGTAGCCTTCTGCCTGTACAGTCAGAACCATCTCACCAGGTTTGATATTTTCAAATATATAGGAGCCTTTACTATCTGTCTCTGTGCTTGGATAGAAAAAAGACCTTCTATCGGCACCCTGCGCGACTAATGCTCCTTCGATTGGATTGCCGAAGGTATCGAGTACATGGCCTGTAAGATTTAGTTGAGTTTGCATTACCAATACGTGGGACATTTCCTGAAGCAACTGCATTATAGGCGATGGTGACTGAACATTTAAGGTTTCGGTTCGATAGTTCGGATCAGTGAAACGAATTGTAATTCTCTCAGGCTGTTCGGGTATAATGTCACAGGTCCATAAGCCGTTAGAATTTGTTTTTTCTTCATGCCCGGAAATTACTGCAGTGTTATTGCGATTGGAACTTTGAAGCGAAATAGAAACTGCAACACCTTCAATAGGATTGCCAAGTTCGTCCTGAACAAGTCCACCGATTTTTGTGCCTTTATCAAGATAGATTGTATGTTGAGTCGAGATTTGCGGCTGTGTTGCCGAAGATGATTGTGACATCTGGTATGGAGCGTAGCCATTTTTAACTACATTAAGACGAAAATTCTCGATAATTTTATCTTCTATAGGAACCGAACAGATTCCTTTTTCATCTGTAATTATCTCTTCTCTTATATCACCGCCGTTGTCCTGGATAATTCTTACATTAACTTTAGCTCCAGAAAGCGGCTCATCTGTGGTTTTATCCAGAACAGTAATTTCCATAAATTGTTGCGGCTCGACCTGTTCGGCTGCGGATGCATATATGCCTGAACCTGCAAAAAATATAAACATATATAAAAACGAAAAAAGGTATAGTTTGTTTATTCCTCTTGCTAATGTATTCATCGTTATAACCTCTAAATTCTACGATAGTCCTCCAAATACGGAACATTCCTGCTATCATTATAACTTTACCTTATATTTAAGCAAGAAAAAGAGGATTTCAATAAAAGAGCTAAAAAAGTATTGTAGCATTGAGCCATCCCCAAGCTGCGCTTGAGGCTGCCACCCGTAGCGTATTTTTTTAAAAACATTTTCATAAATTATAAACTGGGTGGCAGCCTCATCCTGATTTTTTTTTCAGGATGGGGATGGATCATGTTACAGGAAAGCTATCAAAATTTATTTGTATTGGACCTTCTCTACGACTATCCTGCCAATCAGCAGCGCTTGAATAAGGCCATTTCTCTGGGGTATCAATTAAATTCTTACGAACCGGATTATTATGAATATATCTTACTATATTAATAATAGTTTTGTCTTTTGTTATGTTCCTGTCATATCCGCCGCCTTTTTGCCAAAAATGATATGGTCTGTCATTTTGAAATGTAGCCAGATATTTTAAGCCGGAAGGATTATTTATCTTTAAATAGGTAATTGCTTTTCTTGATACAGGCTGCTTTATTGATTGTAGTATCTCGGGAATTGAATACTGCTCGTGTTGGGGACATATTAGCAAATGCACATGATTAGGCATGAAAACATAAGCCCATATATCAAATTGATGTTTTTCTTTGCTTGTGTTTATGGAATCAATTAAATATCTGCAAGTTCTTTCTTTTGAAAGGAATGGCTGACTCTTATAACAGCTAAAAGTTAATTCGTGAGCGTTACCTGCTATATTGTAACGATGACAACTTTTTTTATGAAGTTTCCTGTTTAGCATGATTATTATAGATTTATACACATAGCCATCCCCAAGCTGCGCTTGACTTCGGCGAGCTCAGTCGAGTCGAGGCTGCCACCCTTTCTCGCATTTAATATTAAAATTAAGTTCGTAATTTTCAAGCCATAATTTAAATAAATATTGAATTGAAAAATAAAACGGGTGGCATCCTCATTCCGTTTTTTTCGGAATGGGGATGGTTCATATTAAATTATCAAGAATATCTATTGATCTTCTTCGATATTTGTGATAGTTGCATCGAGACCGAGCAGAACGGTTTTAACCGCCGGATCGTTCATGATTTCGTTTCTTTTTTGTGATATGCCTTTTGTCTGCTCGGCAGGTCTATCTTCTGTAGTTTGCTCTTCCGGCACGATTTCAAATTTTAGGTCAACCTCCATTGAAAGATGTTCGCTCAAAAAAGATTGTATTTGCGAAGCTCTTCCATTGCTTTCGCACATTGTCTTATGCATTTTGGAAGATGCCGCAAACTCAAGTGTCAGAGTACTATCTTTAAAGCGGCTTGGTTTTGCGGAGCTTAATAATCCGCTGGTACCAGGACCAAGGCTTTTCGACATTTCCTGCAAAATATTTGACCAGTTACTTTGAATTGTTTGTAAATCTAATGAACCATAATTAGCGGGAGATGATTTGTGTTTAGTGGTTGACTGCTCAGGGCTTGGGGCAGTTGATTCTGTATTATCTACTGGAATAGGGATTTTTTTTTTAATTGCCGGCGAGTTGGCTGTTGAAACTGTCCCTGATTTTATCTGGGAAAGAAGACTTTCAACGTTTATAAAATGCTCGCTCAAAGCGAAGCGTAAAAGCGAAGCTTCCAGTAACGCTCTGCTCGTATCGCTATTCTTAATTGACCAGCGAAGTTTTTCGAGGGTTGAGATGTTATAAACAAGTGCCGCTATATCGAATTTTTCCGCTAATTCGCTCGCACGCTGTCTTTGCTGTTCGGTCATTACTACCAGTTCGGTTTTAATCCCAGTAGATTTTATAACCATCAAATCTCGCATATAATCTATAAGCGAATCAGCAATAAGCACTTCGCTTATGCCGACATTGATTAAATCCTCAATCGCGGCTAATGTACCTGCGGCGTCACTTTCGGAAATTTTTTCTATTAGCGTCCAAAGCTTTTCGCTATTCGGCTGGCCGAGGAATTCTTCGAGCAGTTTTATGGATAACGGCTCGATTCCAGTACTTAATAATCTGTCCAAAAGACTCAGGCCGTCGCGCATCGAACCGTTTGCCATTTTCGCAAGCGACATTATCAGGTCATCTTCGTACTTGATTTTTTCCTGTTTCAGTATGGATTTGAGATGTTCTGCGATAACGGCTGGTCCAATATTGCGGAAATCGAATATCTGGCATCGCGACTGGATTGTTGCTATGACTTTGTTCGGTTCAGTCGTAGCAAAAATGAACTTAACATGGCTCGGCGGTTCTTCAAGGATTTTCAGCAGGGCGTTAAAAGCTCCGGTACTTAGCATGTGAACTTCGTCGATGATATAAATCTTAAACCTTGCTCTTGCGGGTCTGTAGATGGCGTTTTGCCTCAACTCGCGCACCTGCTCTACGCCGTTGTTGGTAGCTCCGTCTATTTCGATAACGTCAATATCTTCCCCGGCGTTTACAGTGATACAACTTACGCATTTGCAGCATGGTTCAGGTGTGGGCTTATCAACGGCAAGGCAATTCAGCGCTTTTGCAAGAACTCTTGCCATAGTGGTCTTTCCTACGCCGCGAGTGCCTGTAAAAAGATACGCATGGGCAACTCTATCGGTTTTGATTGAATTAATCAGGGTTTGAGCAATCGGCTCCTGACCGATTACGTCCTCGAATGTCTGCGACCTGTATTTCCTTGCCAGAACTGTATAAGCCATTGTAGTATATTAAAAACGTAAAAAACTCATTTATATCGGATATTTCGTGCTAATACTAATCAATATGCAGTATAATGCAGGCGGCTTTTTTTAGCTATAAAAAACATTTTGATTTGACAGATTTTCTGGGAAAAGATATTGTAAAATCGTGTTTTTTAGCTTAAATAAAAAGAAAATAGAAGAAGCATTTATATTTGCTTGAAGAAACAGGAATAAAAATTCGAGGTAAAAGAAAGGAATTGTTATGCGAGTAAGTATTGAAGATACATGCACCGCCTGTGGATTATGTGTCGATACATGTCCTGAAGTATTCGAGATGGGAGATGAAATGGCACAGGTCATAGTCGATGAAGTTCCGGCTGAATTTGAGGAAGCGGCACAGCAAGCTGCTGACGAATGCCCGGTCGAAGCGATTACAATCGAATAACGATTGTTTCAAAATCGGCGGTTTAGTTCAAACCGCCGAGCCTTGAAAAATCCTTCGCTGGCCAGTACACAAAATCGGCTCGAGCGATTATTGTCGCTAAAGGAACACAACCGAAGTTCCGGCTGTCATAAGAATTATTTCGATTATCACCTAAAACAAAGCAATGATATTTAGGGATAGTGGTTTTTTCGAAATCTTGTTGGGTAAACTTTTCAGGAGAATCTGAGAGTAATATTTTGTATTGAGTTTTATCATTTGTTTCCTGATAAAATTCTCCTTTTGTACTATCATCAAGACGTATTTTATCGAATATCGAATCAGGCAATTTCTCGACTTTAAGTTTCTGGCCATTAATATATAATTCATTATTTTTCATTTCTACTGTATCGCCTGCAATCGCGACTACTCTTTTAATGAATTTGACATGTCTGTTTTCTGGATTTATAAAAACAATAAGATCACCTCGCTGTGGATCAGTATTTTTATAAGCGTTTTTACTCGCCAGAATCTTGTCACCCGGAAGAATAGATGGATAGCAAGAAGCAGTAGGAACCGAAAAAGCCTCAAGGCACTGGTCGCGTAAATACAGGCCGCTTCCGATAGTACATCCTGAAACGATTAGTACCAGAAGTAAATATACGTACCATCTGTTATATTCTTTCAGTTCATAATCTGCACCCGCACGTTTTGCGAGAAGTGAGGAATCGATAATTGAAAATACTTGTATAGCAAATCCGAACAAAATTAGTATTACGGTTATTGGGGCCAACATCAACGAATCACTCAATAAGAATAAACCCAGAATCAATGGAAGAGGTAAGATGTTCAGAAAGGTGAGAAAAAAACCTCTCGATAGTTTTCCGCAATACACTTGGCCCAGGCCGGGCATGATAAGTGAGAGCATTAGAGCAACCCAGATTCTTCTTTTATTATTTTTTACTGTATTATCCATTTATATCTCCATTGTTTAGAATCGTAATAATCACAACAAACATTCTCATAAATCCTGACATAACTCCCATTGCAATTAAAGCTGCCTGTGCAAAAGGATGAGCCGAAACAAAATCGATAAGCCGCTTCATAACATGAGACTGTGTCTTTTTTTCCTGCTCATATTCATATGCCTGATTCACAACTTTATTTATGAAGTTTTCACTTGGAACAACCTTGCGCCGGGTCTCTTTCCATGCTTCATATAATTTCTCACTTTTCATGATATATATCCTTCGAAGTCTTTTAATGCAGATTTCAAATTATTTTTTGCCCGGTTAATCCTCGACCTTACAGTTCCGATTCTTGCGCCCTGAATTTCCGCGATTCTTGCATAAGGCAATTTTTCAAACTCAGCTAAAATAAACGCTTCCTTCTGTTTCAAAGGTAACGAGTCAAGAATCTCGTCGAGCTTTTCAAAAAATTCGTTTTGAGCGAGTTTGTCTGAAGGCTCTTCAATATTCATTTTTTCCGGAACATCTTCCATCGAGAGCGGCTTTTTCTTTTTAAGTACATTTATACTCTTGTTCCGGGCGATAACAAAAAGCCACGTTGGAAATTTACTGTAATAAGGATCGAAAGAAGACAACTTTTTATAAGCCGTAAGAAATACGTCCTGCGCGATATCTTCGCACATCTGGTTATCACTTATCATGTTCCTTACAAACCTGATAACCGGAATATGGTATCGCTCGACGATAAGACGAAACGAATCAGTATCACCTTGCAGTACCTGTTTTATTATTTCTCTGTCTTCCACTAATTCGAACAACCTTATTAGGATTAACTCTTTTCAATTTTCAATTTCTAAATAGTTATACAACTACCTTGCTGGATAGTTCCACGAAATTATTTTTTCTGACAGACAATAATAGAAATGAGTTTAGTCTTCCTGTCTATGTAGATTATATACGCCCAAAAGAAATGATGCCAATCCAATAGCGAGTAAAATCAGACATGGAGTTGACATTTCTATTAAACTGAAGTTGCGCCATATCGCTCCCTCAAGAGCATAAATTCCCCACTTTACAGGACTGAAATTACTGAATGGACGCAACCATACAGGCATAAAATATAGCGGCATCATGCCTCCGCCAAGCATTGCCATAATCATAATAATAGCCCAGCCGGCGCCGCCTGCGCTTTGTTCTGTTCGGCCCAACGTGCTTATCAGCATCATCAAGCCGACAAAACAAAATATCGTACAAAAATAAGCGAGTACAAAAAAAGACAGATTTCCGACGGGCATTTTGAAAAACAGCTTTGCTCCGATATACTGAATACACATTATAAAACTACAGGTTATGAAACACGCCGCACCTTTGCCCGCGAGAATATGTGCTTTTCCGATTGGGCCAATTAGCAATCGTTGAAAAGTTCCGCTTGTTCGCTCTTTTACTATCGAAATTGCAAACGTCGCGGCACAACCCAGAATACCCCAGAGAATAGCTTGCGGAAATGTAATTTGAAATGGTGTCAAAGGTCCGTCAGATTCCCGGCTGAGATTGGTTTGTGAAAAATTCAGAATGTCACCATCGAATCCCATTTTTAAATCCTGATCATTTATATCGTTGAAGAAGTTATCATAAGAATCGAACAAGTCGAGATATAAATTCGCATCTTTGGTATCGATATCGTTGGCTTCTTCAATTTCTTCTCGCCATTGGCTTACCTGGTCCTGCATCCAGTTTTTATCTGTAAAGTTTCCGCTTAGAGCTTCGAACTGTGCCTTGGCAAGAAGTCCCTGCAAATAACCGCTTTCCATTTTTCGTGACGGGTCAGCAGCTATTTCTATTTTTGGTTCATCTCGGTTAAATATCGCTTCAAAACCATCTCCCATACCTTTTTTAATAATAACCGCCGCGGCTATCTTACTTTTTCTAACCTGTTCGAGTGCCTGGTCTCTTTCAAGGTGAATTACTGTAAGGGCATCGCTTTCTTCAAGTTTTGAAATGTAGGAAGTTGAAAAGCTGGAATTGTCCTCATCCACTACGGCTATTTTCATGCCGCTTGGTCCATCACCGGCATCAGAATATATTGCTCCGAAGAAAAATGCGAATATTAGCGGGAATCCCAAAACCCAGAAAATATTTCCTCTGTCGCTCATCAGTACTCGTATATCTTTAGCTGCAAGAAAGAAAACCTTTTTCATTTAGTCCCTCAGCCTCCTTCCAGTCAGGTTGAGAAAAACATCTTCGAGGTTTGCGGTTTGAACTTTGATAGAATGAAAACGCAGGCCGCTTTGATTCAGTTTCGCCAGTGATTCCATTGGCCGGCTCGTTTTGAACCTGATTATATTGTTTTCGAATTGGATTTCCGTATTATCCACATACTTTTTGATTTTTTCGATGTCAGATATTATTTCTTCGAATTCAGCTTCGATATGGGATGGGCCGCCATGTTTTTTTATAAGATTAGCGACATTATCGATATCAAGAATTTTACCATGATCGAGTATCGCAACCGTGTCGCAAAGCCGCTCGGCTTCTTCCATGTAATGCGTAGTATAGATTATTGTTCTGCCTTGCTTTTTTATTTTTTCGATTGTATTGAATATCAAGTTGCGCGATTGTGGGTCAACTCCGACTGTAGGTTCATCAAGCAATAATATTGACGGCTCGTGCAAAAGTGAACATACCATATTGAGACGGCGTTTCATTCCGCCGCTGTATTTTGCGACTTTTTCTTTTTTGCGTTTTGAAAGGCCTGCGATTTCAAGACATTCCGCTATGCGGCTATTTAATATCTGAGAATCTAAGCCGTACATCCTTCCAATGAAACGAAGGTTTTTTTCTGCCGAAAGTTCTTCATATATAGCCAGAGTCTGAGGGACAACTCCCAAAGAACGCCGAACATCAATTAATGTCGGATCAGTTCTTCCATTGAGTGACACCGTTCCGCTATCTGGTTTAATAATTCCGCAAAGCAATTTTATTGTAGTAGTTTTACCTGCTCCGTTCGGGCCCAATAATCCGAATGTCCGGCCTTTATCTACCTTAAAGCTAACATCATTAACCGCTATGATATTTTCGTATTTCTTATGTAGATTTTTAACTTCAATCATTTTTCACAATTAATATAATTTTTCTGGGTTCTTATTCTATATAGACGCCTGATGAAGAAAACTATTACAAAGAATTTTAAGAAAAACCGAAAAATCACAAAGTTTACATCTGTAATATTATAATTTAATCGAATATAGCGAATATTTTTAACTTCCTGAAAGTTCCTTGCTTCTTTCAGATGCGCGTTTTAGTGCCGCTGAAACTAATGAGCCGAAATTACCTTCAGCAAATTTATTCAAAGCCGCTTCTGTAGTTCCACCGGGAGAAGTCACTTTCTTTCGCAGCATTGCAGGAGTTTCCGCGTTTTTATTAGAATTGCTGGCAAGCATACCCGCTCCTTTAGCGGTTTGAAGAACGAGTTCTTTGGCTGTATCTTCCGGCAGGCCCAGTTCTACTCCGGCTTTTATCATTTCTTCCATGAGCAGGAAAAAGTACGCAGGGCCCGAGCCGCTTACCGCTGTGACCGCGTCAATCAATCCTTCTTCTTCTACGACAACTGCTTTGCCAACCGCGGAGAAAATAGCGAGTGTCTTATTAATCATCCCTTTTGCTTTATCGTTTGCATACAAAGCGGCCGCCCCTTCACCTATCAGCGCCGGAGTGTTCGGCATAACACGAATTATCGCAATATCGCCAAGAACAGATGCGATTTTTTCAACTTTGATACCGGCCGCGATAGAAATTACAAGTTTTACCGAGCCAATGGAATTTTTGATATTTTCGAGTACATCGTTCATATTCTGCGGCTTAACGCTTAAAACTACCGTGTCAACGCATGAAGCAAGTTTTTTGCTGTCTCTGCAAACCTTAACTTCGTATTTACCAGCGAGAAATCCGAGCCGCTCCTCTTTTATATCGCTTACCATGATATTCGAAGGTTCGTAAACTTTTGCTGATATGATGCCCTTTATGAGAGCTTCCGCCATATTTCCACTACCGATAAATCCTATTGTACTCACAAGAATCTCCTTGTTTGCTGATTATGATAAACTATAATTCACTATAATTGATTTGAATATAAAACCAGATTAGGAGAAATGCAATGCAAAAACAGGTAGAATATTCGGATGCTATAAAAACAAAATATCCCGAGCAGGTTGTAATCGTAATAGCAAAGGACCAGGACGGTAAAGCGAATCCCGTAACTTTGGGCTGGACGATGATAACTTCCGGCAATCCGCCTATGATGGCAATAGCCGTAGCGAAAAAACATTACTCAGTTCAAGCTATCAATCATTCGCAATGCTTTACAATTTGCTACCCTTCTTCTGAAATGGGCGACGCCGCTCTTTTCTTCGGTTCGAAGTCCGGCAGAGATATTGACAAACTTGCTGAATTCGAATGCAATACAGAGCCCGCCGAAAAAATCGATTCTGTCCTTTTGAGCGATGCGGCTGCGAATTTTGAATGTAAATTAGTTTCCCAAACCGAAGCAGGCGACCATTTTATTTTTGTTGGTGAAATAGTCTGTTCACACATGAATAATGAATCAAAAAAGCGGCTATACACAATCGCGCCCGGACATAAACTTGGTTCGGCTTCGTAAAAATACTTAAACGGACATATATTTATTTAGTTAATTCTATAAGCGCTATAACCGCAAGAGTATATCGATTTTGTCATTCTGAGCACCGAACCTGATTTTCAGGATATATGCGAAAGAAACTTAGTATTTAAAAAATGTGTGGCAGCCTCATCCTGATTTTTTTCAGGATGGGGATGGTAAATTTACGATAAACCATCCCCAAGCTTGCGCTTGAGGCTGCCACACATTTTAGTTTCTTAGGAGTAAAACGCCCGCCGTGCTTGCGCCCGTCGCGGCAGGAAGAATCTGGCCTGCGAATATTAAATATGTTTCGTTCGTAACTTCTTATTCGAAAACCAGATGCTTCATCCCCAGGAGATTCAGCATGACAATCGGAAAATTAGTCAGTTTGTGTAAAAATATATGAATGGAAAATTATAGCGGCAGGTCGCGCCTCTTCCAGATAATTGCGCCTGATATTACAGCGATAAGAAATATTACGGTGAGTGCAAGCATGTCCCTGATGGGCCAGCCCGTTATAATTTCCTCTCCCGCGATATATTTAAATATAGTTGCATCTTTGAGAAAAGCCATGCGGGGCCACCATTCTGAGAAGATTGAAATAAAATAATTGACTACTAAAAAAGTAACCGCAATGCCGCTTGCGATATTTCTGCTGCTGAACAAAGCGGCACAAAGAAGTGCAATCGCTCCGATAGTACTTGCAAATATCCCGCCGTCAATAGCGATACGAAAGAACATACCCAAATGTATATGCTTTCCGAAATCGAATATATGGATAGAAGTCACTGTGCCGAGAAACATAATCATTACAAGAGCAAACATGCCTGTTACAGTTATTAAACCGGCACAAATAAATACTTGCATTTTTGATATCTGCCGTGACAATATTAACTCCATCGAACCTTTTTGTACTTCCCCTGCAAGCAGGCCCGTAGGTACACTTACGGCAAAGAACATATACAGAAACAGAACAAAAGGATGTTTGTAGCCGACGGTTAGAAGTGCAGGTATGTTGCCGGCCTGTAAGTAATCGCCGCCTAATGCTGTTTTCATGAAGGGAAACAGGTCCAGCATACCAAGCATTGCACTTAATTTTTTGTTATCATGAACCATACCGCAAACAGCAACTTGTACGAGAAATATCATTAGCGCGATAAGGCACCACATTGGTAATGTACGAAGTGCATAGAATTTCAATAGAGACCAGCCGTATTTTATTTGGAGACTATTTTTCATATCTGGCCTCCCTTTTATAGTATTGAATAAAAGCATCTTCTAAAGACGTTTCCGGTGTTGCAATTCTATCAACAGGAAATTCCGCGAGCCATTTGAGTACGGTATCAGCTTTGCCCTGATACGCGATTTGCATGGTATTTGAATTCTGCTGAATTATTCTTATTCCGGGAAGTTTACCTTCCGGCAATACAGGAATTTTCGCTCCTTCAGCAAACCAGACCTTGAGGCGGCTTTCTCCATGCTGGACTATTTTTGAAATAGGCGCAAGCTCGACCAGATATCCCTCGCGGAGAATTGCCGCTCTCTGGCATATAGCAGAAACTTCGCTAAGGTCATGGGATGACAATAAAACTGTCGCACCTTTTTGTGCGGCTTCACGTATCAACTCCAAAACGATTTGTTTCATCAGTGGGTCAAGACCGATTGTAGGTTCATCCAGTATAAGAATTTCCGGCTGATGCTGAAACGCATAAATTATTCCTACTTTCTGGCGATTGCCTTTTGACAAAGCTCTGATTTTTCTATCGAGGTCGAGTCCAAGTCTTTCAGCCAATTCTTCTTTTCGTTTATTCGTATTGTCACTGCTTCCCAATGAAGCCATTAGTTTTAGAGATTTGCGAGCAGTTAGTCCCGGCCAAATGCGAAAATCTCCCGGCAAATAACCGATATGTTCATGTCCGGTTGCCTTCCCGTGTTTTACCCGCTTACCAAGTACGAAACAATCGCCGCTCGTAGGTCTAAGCAAACCCATAAGACAACGAATGGTAGTAGTTTTTCCTGAACCGTTCGGGCCGAGATAGCCGAAGATTTCGCCAGCTTTGATACTGAACGATAAATCCTCAACTCCTCTTGAGCTGCCATAACGTTTAGTTAAATTTTGTATCTCGATTGTTTCCACTTTTTTATATGAATTAATCCTTATTATCAGTTTCGTTTTCCTGTATTTGTTTTAATAATTCTTTTCGAGATTTAACTCGCAGCTCTGCATTTTTATATCGTTTTTTCTCGAGAGGTGTTTCAGGAATAATCGGAAGAACCGGAGTTGGTTTTTTATTTTTATCAAGCGCAACAAAAGTCAGGTGTGCTGTTGTAGCTCTTGTTTGCTTTCCATCGTATGGATTCTCACGTGTAACCTGAACGCCAACTTCCATCGAAGTGCGGCTGACATAATTTACTGAAGCCCTTAACGTGACATGGTCACCGATGCGTATCGGAGCTTTGAATGAAAGCGAGTCTATACTTGCGGTGACAACTTCACAGCCTGTATGTCTTTGAGCTGCCATTCCGGCGACAATATCTATCCAGCTCATAATCACACCGCCGAAAGCCGTACCCTGAGGATTCGCATGATGCGGCATAATCAAATACCGGGTTTCTACCGCGCTCTCACTCGGAGTTTTCCCTTTTACATTTTCCATATTTATCCTTAGTTAAAATGGATGTCTCTAAGATAATTCATTTAGACTGATTTATGTAGAATAATATACATAGCTTTTTTATATAACAGCAACAAACAGACATATGTCATTCCCGCGCAGGCGGGAATCTATTATTGCGATAACTTTTCTGGATACCCGCCTGCGCGGGTATGACAGTGAGAATCGCTCAGTTCAAATATTACAGTAAGTTTACAAAATTTACAGGCTTACTACAACGATGATATTTTTTATTATGACAACTGTCAAAATGACAGATTTGCAGGTCCGAAAATTAATTTGTGTTGGCAGGAAATCCTTGTTTTTAGTTGAAAAATCGCTTTTTTCGAAATTGGCACGCACTTTGCATATTATATTAATGGAAGTTAAAGTAAGAATGAAAATGAAAAGGTTAAAAAAATGAAAGCTAAAATTATTCGAGAAATCGAAAGGAGGTACTATTATGACACTGGTTCCTTATATTAAACAAAGCAGAAATCCTTTAACTACACTGCACAATGAAATGGACGATTTATTTGACAGTTTTTTCAGGGGACTCGACAAGCCGTTTGCAGGTTATAAGACTTGGCCGGCAATCGATGTAGCAGAAGATGGTGATTCAATTCATGTACGCGCAGAAGTGCCTGGCTGCAACGCCGAGGATATCGATATTTCCGTTTATGGAAATACACTCACTATAAGCGGCGAAAAGAAACTCAAAGAAGAGAAGAAAGAAAAAGGCTATTACCATATTGAAAGCAGCTACGGGACTTTCAGAAGAGAAATTACTCTGCCAACCGATGTGGATTCCGGAAAAGTCGATGCGACATGCAAGGAAGGCGTACTGTCAATTACAATGCCGAAAGCCGCAAAAGCAAAAGCAGTCAAAGTTAAAGTGAAAAGCTAAGAAGAGTGAGCCAATGGGCTAAAAATGTAAAATGTTAATTTTATTAGGAGAAATCCGCCATTTCGACTCTAACGGAATGGCGGACTTTTTTTGTTTTTAATGTTGTAAAATATATAATAAATAATCTTATATCAATTGTAACCGTCTATTAATAGACTTATCGCATTATCATCTTGCGAATCGTTTTGATATAGATGCAATCTACTGAAGTTATAGCCTTTAGGAATATTCCCGAGTAAATCTTTTTTAACAATAAGATCAACCACAATAATGGTATCTGTGGATTTGCTCTTATTTATGCTTACGTCAATAACATCTGATAAATCACCCTCTACACTCCATTTCACTTCTTTCCAGGCTTTGACATTATTCGCAAAATGAACTTTTATTTCCGAATTCTCAGAATTTGACAAAGTACCAAAACTTATTCTTTGTTCAATTACATAAGCATTATCCACAATCCGGCTCTTTATTGGAATATACAATAAAAGGTCTTCTGCCAGTTCAACTTTTATATTTTCACGCAGCGACCCTGTTTTTATAGAGTCTTTGGGTTTCAGTGTTAGGAGCATCCTTTCAATATTTTGATCTTTATTATCGTTAGACAATTTTGCAGAAGTGTATTTTTCCAATTCGAAGTTTGGACTATTTACATCAGGTACAATTTTGTTCAACTTTAATTCTTTGTTATTTGTTCCAATAGAAATAACTGGTATAGCTGATAATTTATTTATAAGATCAAGCTCAAGCAGGTTATTGGGATCATACTCTTTCATATCCTGACCAAACCAGCCAGCATTGACTGAAATCGGTTCTATTACATTACCTGTAACTGATATTTTCAAAGGTTCATAATTTTCTTTATCTTTTGGAATAATAACAACTTCATGAGACAACTTCCCTTGTTTGATTTGTCTCGCTCCAATTATTATATCCATCTTTCCCTTTGGCGGTATTTTATCAGATTGCGTAGTAACATTGATGCAGCCACAATCCACTATTATATTATTAATTATAAAAGTATCCTTACCTTTATTCTCTAATGTCACGACTGTCTCTTTTGTCAAGAGTGCATTGAATGTTCCAAGATTTACATCTGTTGATGAAACATTAATTTCATATGCAGGAGAAGATAACGAGATACTAAAATACGTTGCGACTAAAACAAAAATAATTCCTAAAACACTTGATATTAATAGCTTATTATTTTTCATTGCAAATAACTCCCTTTATTTAATCTTTATAAACCCCAATTTGTTCAGAGTTGAGCTCTTTATAATTTATCGTTATACCCTCCGGCTCAATCTTTTTAATATTCATAAGATAATTCGCATTCTCTTTTGTAATAACAAGCACAGAATAGGGAAATTCAACTTTTTCCGGTAATTCATAAGAAATGCTCCAATTTCCTTTTGATGATTTTAAAGGTTTATTTGCATTTTGCTTGGTCGTTATGATAGATGCTCCTCTGACTGCTATTAATTTACCATCCCATGCAATGTCACCTTTGCCAAGTTCTTTTAAATATTTATCAGATTCCTCAGATTCAGGATTGGCCTTTGGATTTATTAGTTGGTTATCAGAAAAATTAAGTATAAATGGCTTTGCTTCTTTCTGTGCATCAAAAACTTCAGGAATAAATACTTCTGAGTTTATCGAGGGATTTCTTTCGATTTCCTTTTGTGCAACTTGATCCAGACTTGAAGAACCGGAACCTATAATTTTTGCACTCATTGGTTCTCCAATTACATATTTCAACCCTGTTTTTTTATCATAGACTTTTGTTCCTTCCTTGAAATCCACATGATATAAACCATCATAGAAATTAGGTTTATTTACTTTTATTTCATTAACTTTCATCGTTGTTTTTGTTGAAGGATTTTCAGGATTTCCAACTATCATTTCTCCGCTTACAGGAAACCATATTCCGGGCTTAACTTCACTGAACTTTGCATTAATAATAGTAGTCCCTTCACTTTTATCACGATAATGTTCATGGTAAATTACAGAATAACCTTGATTTGGGTCAATTATTCCAATCCGAGTTCTTTTTGAAGGGCTTAAAAACTCAATGCGGTATTTCCCATCACTTTGTTTTTCTACGCTTACTTCTTGATTTCCATCTAATGCTTCCTTAAGAAATTTACAGAAAACACCTCCATATGTCCACCAAGGCTGATTATATTTCTCTGTTAAAGTAAGAGCGGGTTTCTCACCTCCAATTATTGCACTTGATTTATCTAAACTCTCTATATATTCAATTGAGTTTTTTCCATCCCATGTCTTAAAGCGTTTTTCTTTTATTTCTCCTGCAAGGTTTCCTTTTATATCCATTTCTTCTATTATTAATTCTGCTCTTCCACAACCTTTATCATCTATTGATAAAATATTTTGTTCGTAAATATATGCTGTATTTAGAATGCTCTCTGCCTCTTCTTTACTAACACCTTCTTTTAATAATTCCTCATAAAAATTCCTTCGTGATTGTTCTGATTCATATATAATTTTTTCAAAAGTAAATTTGTAATTCTCGATTTTATTACGATTATCAATAATTTTATTAAGGACATATTTAGCTATATCTGTATCAGTGGCTCCCAATGAAACATTACATTTCAAAGGATATTTAATGAATAAAGTACTAAACAGCAACAACATTACAATTTTTATAATAGTTTTCATAAATAGATCTCCTAAAAATATCATGCTTTTAAAACAAAATGCAGATATATATAATATTATATAATATTCTTTATCTACTATATGTAATATATAAAATCATCACAGCAACAGGAATTTATAAAATACTAAGCCTTATTCAATAACCAAAGCATTTATTATATATCTCTACTTATAAACATATAGAATTACTGTTGCTGTGATTTTCTTTTTTATTTTATCAAAATTATATTTATTTCTCTATCATTCTTCTATAGGAGCACATGTTCTATCATATATTTTATCATATAGAGTACTTTCATCACAAGCATAACAACTAGCATCAGTACATTTAACCCAGTGTTTGCATATAAGTGCGTCATTTAGTGTTTCAACACAACTAGGCCATGTACCGCCTGTGCTCGAACAAAGACAATATTCGGCAGTTGGTTCATAACGATATCCTCGCCAATAGCTAGTCTTTTCATCACAGTGATCTGGTCCGTCACACACCGAGTCTTGTTGATTTTTTTTCCAGCAGCCAGCAGAAACATCCTGCAAAAGCAAGGTAAGAAGTAAAATACAAACAGTAACACTGAATAATAAAATCCATTTCTTTTTCATAAAATTAACCTTTCTCTTAAAATCTATGATAAAGTTCAATTACAAAATATCATAATTCATTACCAATCATCCATGAATTTTAGAAACATATTTCGCCTCCTTTCTATATAGTCGCTATTACATCCATTTCGTAACATTAAAAAATCGCGATTTTTATCTATTTTTCTCATATTTAGCCGTTCTATCTATAATTTCTAAACGTACATTTTTCGTCAGCTATATATGAAGGCGTACGTAAAGATGTGATTGTTGATAAAAAAATATGATAACTTTTTAAGATTTTTTAATTTTCCCCCCCCCCCATATTTTCATAACTACTTCTGTATTAATATGTTACAGTTTCTAAAAATTTTTAAGATTTTTTACAAATATTTGCTTTTATTCACGATATCCCAGCTTTAATAAACTCATTCGTGTTGTGGTTTTTATTTTGACATGATGGACAGGTCCCTTGGACTCCTAGGGAGATAAACGGGGTGAATCACAGCATGGTCTGAAACCCATCTCCGCAAGGAGTCCGAGGGACCTACAATTTCTGCTCTGTGAATTATGGCTATGATTCAAAACCATCCCCATCCTGAAAAAAAATCAGGATGAGGCTGCCACCCTTGACATTAGGATTATATTTACTTCTGTTTTTGAAATGCTACCATTTCAATTCTTTAGGTTCGTCACCAACTTCGTCGGGATGCTGTTCTGCCTCGTCTTTACTTGCGGCGGCGATTGCTCTATAGAAACACCAGCCTAAGCCGCCGATGATTATAAGAAAGACAACTACAAGAATAGCATAGGACACGCCGGTTAATTCGTGACTTCTTACCGTCTCTGCTTCTGCGTTAGTTACCGCCGCACTCTTTTCATATAAGAATCTCGCGAAAAATGCACTGATTTCCATAATACCGAAAATTCCGGCCCATCGTGCAAACCAGGATGTTCTGCAATTACCTGAATCGTATTTCTCAAGGACATACATACTAAGTACAGTCGCGGCAATACCTCCGATAGCCAACGCACTGAATCCGGCGAGGTTTATGGATGAATTTTCCGACTTCATGGAAATGATAAAGAATACTGATGTCACTACTGCAACGAGAAATGAAACTAATCCGATGAATCTGCCTTTGACTGGAAGATCATCTGTTGTTGCGGCAGTTGTATTGTCATTGTGTTTGCTTTTAATAAAGCTGAATATGAATGAAATTAGAGGTGCCGCTATAAGAATTCCTACGCCTACACAATTCGGTGCGTTCCATTTTCCATCTGGTGATCTTAGAAAACCTTCTTCGTTATTGATATCTTCGAAAAGCTGCCAGAAGAACAATGTACCTAATATAATAGGTATTACCAAGCGGATTGCAAAATCCCACCATCTACCCAAATTCCAGTCACTTCTGCTGTTTGCGTGACGTCTCAAGATGCTTAATCGCCATAGCCAACCGAGTACGATTGCTTCCATTAAACCAAGGAACATTATTCCTCTTGTTCCGTTTACAAAACCATCTACGATTCCGAGCCAGTTAAGTCCACCCTCTGTTATGTAAATAAAACCGAATCCAATACCAATCAGGCTTATCACAGGTAGAACAATCGCTCTTGGCCAGCCGGTTTTGTCAACTATACTCGCAAGAACAGATTCGGTAATTGAAAAAGCAGAATCGATACCAAGAGTAATAAGTGTGAAAAAGAAAACGAGACTGAACCATGCTGAATATGGTAATTGCGCGAGAGCATAAGGAAAAGCGACAAAAGCAAGAGACGGTCCCGTCTGAGCTACGTTTTCAACTCCAACGGCATTACCTTCCTGTTGTGTCACAAAGGCCATGGCTCCGAGAGTTGCAAAGACCGCCAGGCCCGCGATGAAACTCGTCGCGAAGTCGGAAATCGTAATTATCAAAGCGTTGTTATTAATATCACTTTTCCTATGAAGAAAACTCGAATAGGTAATCATTACTCCGAAAGCCAGACTCAGTGAGAAAAAGACTTGCCCGAAAGCGTAGCGCCATGTTTCAGGTTTAGCCAACTCGGACCATGTTGGATCGAGATAATATGCCAGCCCCTGCATACTTCCTTCGAGTGTTAAGCCGCGTATTGTCAGAATTAAAAGCATTAACCACGGAAGAGGAACGGTTAGCCATACGATTTTTCCGACAAGATTTACTCCCTTAAAAATACAAAAATACATACATACCCAGGCAATTAATAAAGGTAGTACAATATTCCACCTTATTGCTCCGAGTGATGTCCCTTCAGTGTATCCGAGATAATTATCAAAGAAGAAACTTTTCGCTTTATCTACGCCTTCCAGTCCTTCTCCGGCCCAGGGCAAGTCACCATTACCAATGATTCCCTGGATACTGTACCATAAAAAGCTGAAGCAATAAGCAAGGATGACCGGGTAATAAGTAATGATGACAAAACCAAGAACAATTCCCCACCAGCCAACCATCTCGAATTTTTTATGGCCGTGTTTGAAAGCGTCCGGTGCCGCACGTTGAGTGTAATGTCCCAGGCTGAACTCTAAAATCAACAGAGGAAAACCAACGACAGCTAAGCCAAGAATATATGGTATTAAAAATGCTCCGCCGCCGTAGCTGTATAGTTTGTAAGGAAAACCCCAAAGATTGCCAAGACCAACTGCCGAACCTACTGCTGCTAAAATAAAACCACCGCGAGTTCCCCAGCTCTCTCTCTGTTCTTCGAGTAAATCAGCCATACCTGCTAATCTTTCTTTTTGGGTTTTTTAGATTTTTGCTCTGTATCTTCTTGTTTGTCTTTTTGTATGTCTTTTTCCGGAGAATTTGATTTTGTTTCTTTAATTCCGAGAATCGGCAGGGTGTCTCTCTCAATAATACTCTTAATGCTCACTCGTGGAACGGCAGGTAAATTAGTATCTGCCAATTGCATATTAAATCCAAGAAGTGTTTCGATACATTGTCCTGCGTTATAAGTTGGAAAACCGCTTCCGAATAACAATTTATCCATTACATTGTATTCGTATGCGGCTATAACTGTATTGTAGGTTTGCCAGATATTTTTGGGTTTTATCGTCAAATCAGCATAAACATTCTGGTGTTTGGCAACCATTATCAGTGTTTGTTCGATAAAAGGTGCCCCCATGTTCCCAATAACGAATTTCAATGACGGAAATTCCCTCGCAACCTCATCAAGCAAATAAGGCTGAGCATAATCAAGAACAGCGTTTTGTTTAATATCTACGCCGGCATTATGGAAAAAGACCGGCAGAGCAAGCTCAAGAGCCGACTCATAAAGTCTCATATTTCTGCTATTTGTCGGATGAATACCCCAGTCCGAGCAATACAATACAAGTCCTTTAAGTCCAAGTTTTAAGGTGGCAGATTCCAGACTGCTTGTGCTTATTTTATCCTCATCCGGCCTTATAACCGAAAAACCGACCATCTTTTCATTATATTTGGTTACATATTCAGAAAGTTTTTTATTAACTTCATTGCTCGGACCATCTGAAGTGGCAAGAACAATACAGGCATCAACGGTTTCAACCGCAGTTAAATGCTCGTTTGCTACGTTTTCTCCTGTTATATTTTCTATATGTGTATGACAATCTACTATCATATTTCGTACCATAAATTCAATATCTTAAAAACGTATTGAATAATCGAAAAAGGCATTTTCGTCAAGAATAAATATTTACTCCATCTTTCTTGACAAAAAATTTTTATAACTATATTATACAACTGAATTTGGAAGAATATTCAATGGTAATGAAAAAAGCTTAACTTAAAATTAAAAAGACCGAGAGAATCAAAAAAAGGATTTTATTTTGGTTTTTCTCCGTTTATATTGAATTTTTCTGTTCTTTAAAGCGTAATATACATAGACTCAGTTCATACCTTTTCGTTTGTGAAGCGAAATTAATAAGCTGAGTAAACTGTTATAATATAGAGTTTTAGGATAAAAATATGGATTGCCCGGTTTGTAAAGAAAGCGCAATGATTACTCTCGAATTAAATGAAGTAGAGATTGATTATTGCACGCAATGCGAGGGAATCTGGCTGGATGCAGGCGAGTTGGAACAGCTTCTTGGCGATACAAAAAAATCAAAAGATCTGATAAATTCATTCAAAGTTGATTCCAACAACACGGAAGTCGCCAGAAAATGCCCAATTTGTGATAAAAAAATGCAAAAAATAGTTCTTGGTTCAAATGAGCCGAAACTTTTAATAGATAGATGCGGCAAGGGTGACGGCTTGTGGTTCGATAAAGGTGAACTGCACGATATTGTCGAAAAAGCACAATTAGATGAAAATAACAAGATTAAAACGTTACTAACGGATATGTTCAGTCAAAAATCAAATGATTGAAAACTTATTTAATTTAGGAGAAAACCTATGTTGATTTTTTTGGGAGTAGTTCTGGTTGTACTGGTATTACTTGTTTTATTTGTGATTGGGATTTACAACGCTCTGGTCAGGCTTCGTAACCAGGTTGATAATTCATGGTCACAAATAGATGTTCAGTTAAAACGAAGACATGACTTGATTCCTAACCTTGTAGAAACCGCCAAAGGTTATATGAAGCATGAGCGCGGGACATTCGAGGCAATTACAGAAGCACGAAGTAAAGCAATGGGCGCCAATAACGTATCCGAAGCCTCTAAAGCAGAAGGTGCACTCGGCGAAGCTTTGAGCAAGTTCATGCTTGTAGTCGAAAATTACCCGGAACTAAAAGCAAACCAGAATTTTCTTGCTGTTCAGGAAGAGCTTAGCAGCACAGAGAATAAAATTGCATTCTCCAGGCAAAGTTACAATGACCAGGTATTGGGATTCAATAACAAAATTCAAATGTTCCCATCAAATATTATCGCTGGTATGTTCAGTTTCACTAAACGCGATTTCTTCGAAATTGAAAATGCAGCCGAAAGAGAAGTTCCAAAAGTTAGTTTTTAATCCGGATTTAATTTTTATTACAGATTTGCTTTATGTGGGAACAGATACGAGCTAATAAAAGGAATTCCATATTCCTTATGATGTTGATGGCGATGGTTTTGCTATCTCTTGGTTTTGTCCTTGGGATGGTATTTGGCGGCGGAAAACCTGAAGCCGGTTTTATAGGCCTTATGATCGCAAGCGGAATCTGGTTAGTTCTTACACTGATTAGTTTTGCCAGTGGAGACCAGATTCTTCTTGCCGCAAGCAGAGCTAAGCTGGTGACACATGATGTACACCCTCAATTGTTCAATATAGTTGAAGAAATGAAAATCGCGGCAGCTTTGCCGAAAATGCCTAAAATTTATATCATTAATGACCCGGCGCCAAATGCTTTTGCTACTGGCAGAAGCCCGGAAACAGCTTCAGTCGCCGTTACCGCAGGTTTGCTCGCACGTTTGAATCGTGATGAATTGCAGGGCGTTATCGCGCACGAAATCAGTCATATCATACATAGGGACATTCTTTTTGTTACTTTTGCCGGCATTATGCTTGGTTCAATTGTTTTGCTTTCTCAGGTCTTTCTGCGGGGTATGTTCTATAGTTCACTTGGCGGCTCAAGAAGACGTTACTCAAGCGGCGGAAAAAGCGGCGGCCAGGAACAGATTATCATGTTGGTTATTGCAATCATTGTTGCAATTCTGGCTCCCATAATGGCAAACCTGCTATACTTTGCTTTATCCAGGAGAAGAGAATATCTCGCGGACGCAGGAGCGGCAAGACTAACCCGTTATCCGGAAGGACTGGCGAGTGCTTTGGAAAAAATTTCCAGCGATCCAGCTCCTCAATTAGATACCGCAAACAAAGTTACCGCACCAATGTATATTGTGAATCCTTTCAAGAAGAAAGGCCAGATGAAGCTCTCCGATTTGACGAGTACTCACCCTCCGATTTCTGAAAGGGTAAAGATTCTGCGCAATATGACGCACGGTGCTTCTTTTAAAGATTATTCAAATGCTTATAGCAGTGTAACACACTCAAAAGCGGCAATAGTTCCGACTTCGGCTATGACTAAAGAGCAGGTTGCATTGCGGCAGGCTCAGGAAAAAGCAGTTAAACAAGAACGCAAAGAAAACCAGACCAGACAAATTGGCGATATCATGCGAAAAGTAAATCAGTTCGCATTTATTCCATGCGCCTGCGGCTTAACGATGAAGGTTCCGCCAAACTACAAAAGCAAAAACGTTACCTGCCCACGCTGCCACAAAAACCACGAAATACCAAACAATAAATAGTATGCAATAAGTTACAGCCGAATTTTCAGGCAGTCTGCCATGAAGCAGCAATCCATGTTTTGGCAATTTCCATTCGACCAGCCGTAACAGGGGTAATTTCCCTCTGCGGTTTGAATTGCGTGAATGAGTTCGGTTTTGTTCATTTTCCCAAAATTAATCCCGAGTTCTTTAGCTTTTATCTTTATTTCGGGAACTGTCATTTTTTTATTTTTAGTATTTGTAGAAGACATCTTTCGACTCCTTATATGTATTTTAAAATTCCGATACTATATTTTCGTAATTTTCTATGAAACTGCCGCAAAAAATAACTGTGAAAAAAAACTATTTTTTCGTCCACCACGTATCTATGTTACTAATATATATATTATAGGACATGCTTGAGTGTTTATTTACTTTTACAAAGACACTTTATGAATATGCCAATAGATAAGAGAAAGCCGATACCGAATAACGGCCAGTGGAAAAACTTAAAATAATCTTCTTGTGCTGTATGAGGACCTGGTATACAGAAGGAAACGATTATAATAAGAGCCGCCAGAGAAAAAGCAAACCAGTCAAAATATGAAGTATAAAAAATTCTTCCTTTATAGTCGCGATATAATATAACAATAGAAAATAAAAGCATAACAATAGAACATAATACAGGTGCCAGTACCGGGCTTGCCCATGTCATTGGTATGAGAAAAAGGATGTCCCAATCCATAATTGAGGCGGGCCAGTTGAGTAGCACTTTTAACCAGATATAATAAAAAATGTCCCAAACTGCAAAAATCGTTAGAAAATATGCAATTTTCTGCCTGCGATTATGCCCAAAAAGCCAGGCGCCTGTCAATATCAGAATTAGCGAAGCGGCTTCTCTGCCGATTTCAGTTATACAAAGCCTTTTAAATAAAGGATCAATCGTAAATATCGCAAGCGGAAACGTAAAGCCATTAGGATAGAAAATCTCTCTAAGATAAACAACTACAGCGGCTTCAAAATATCCCAGGGAGATACTGAATATTACAGCTATAGAAAAACGAAACAATACTGTTTTGAATGATACTAAAGGTGTTTCGATAGTATATTCCTGTTTTTGCATATCTCTACAACTTTTTAAGTTGGTTTAACAAAGCGGTTATAGCTTCGGTATCGGGGACGATTGCAACTCTTTTGCCTTTTCGATAAATATAGGCCTTGTTTTTAGCAGCACATAGAGCAATATCGGCGTGAGCAGCTTCGCCGGGACCGTTTACAACACAGCCCATTACTGCTACTCGCAAAGGTTTCTTAATACCGCTTATTGCCTTTTTGACTTTTTGAGCTAATTGCACAATGTCTATTTCAGCACGTCCGCAAGTTGGGCAAACCACCAATTCCGGCTCCGAGCGTTCGCAATAGCCAAGTGAAATAAGGATTTTTTTAGCAATTATTACTTCTTTGACCGGGTCACCAGCGGCACTTACCCTGATTGTATCACCAATACCCTCGGCCAGTAATGTACCCAAGGTTACCGCAGAAGGGACTTCTGCATCTTCAGGTAAACCTGCATGAGTCAGACCCATATGAATGGGATAATCGAAATTTTCGCTGATTTTCCTGTTGATTTCTATTGTTCTGAGGGCATCACTGCTTTTTGCGCTGAGAACAATTTTATCAAAACCTTGTTTTTCGAATAATTTCACGTATTTTTTCATTTCACGCAGCATTAAAGCAACCCGTTTATCGTTTGCAACATCTTCTGTCTGATAATCTGCGATACTTGCTTCATTTACACCGATACGAATTGCGGTTTTGTGCATTTTCGCTGCATCAATTATCCTAATAATATCTTTTGGATTCTTAATATTACCTGGATTAAGCCTGATTTTCGACGCTCCTGCCTCAATGGCTTCTATTGCTCTTTCAGGACTGAAATGTATATCAGCTATAAGCGGAATATCAATTTTTTGAACTATTTTCGCAAAAGCTTCTGTATCAGCACGTCTCGGAACGGCTATTCTGACTAAGTCACATCCGGCATCGATTAGCTTTTGAATTTGTTGAATACAACGCCCAATTTCTGTGGTGGGGACTTTTGTCATAGACTGGATTACTATTTTATGACTATACCCTATACTAATAGAGCCGACTTTTACAAGTTGTTTTCTTTTTCGTTTCATAGTTGCAAATTATATAACATTCTGCACTTTTAGCTAATTATTTTCTTGACATTTCAGCTATTAATATTGTATAAATAATATTAAGGGAATGTGTGTAGTGTGTGTTATATTGGTTTTCTGGGCAAAAAAACCGTTCTATGAAATATAAAAATGTCTTAAGAGAGAAGATCAGATTAATCATCAAGCCTTACTTTTTTTATACAGATGATTATATATTTTTGAGATATTATTTAAATTTTTTATGACATTAAGTTGTAACAATATTTCCTCCTTAATTGCATATGCATATAATGGAGTGGTGATTTTTTATTCAATACATATTGATTTTTAATTTCATGAAAGGAGAACCGTAATGTTAAAAAAGTTATTTTATTTAGCATGTCTTGCTATTTTATTGAGTATGGTATCTTATACCAATGCTCAAGATCAGCATTTTGAGGCTGATGTACCCAAGACAGGCGCTGCGCCTGTAATTGATGGTAAAATGGACCCTATATGGGCTTTAGTCGGTGAAAATCAGATAGCATATGATGTGACCGCGGCAGATAACAAAGCTGATTGTTCAGGTAGTTGGCGGGCATACTGGGATGATCAATATTTCTATGTTTTCGTTGATGTAAATGATGAGGCTCTGTCTGGCGATGCCGCCGATATCGGCACAAAATATCAAGATGATAGTGTAGAAATCTTTTTTGATATTGGCAATACTAAAGATACTACCTATGGCGATAATCACTTCCAGTATCGCTTTGGTTACGATCCTGCAAATGCCGCAAAGGGTACAATTGGAGCAGACCACACAGGCAATCCCACAACTAATATTGTGGCTGCCTGGGCATTTACCAGCACAGGATACACCGTTGAAGCCAGAGTCCCCTGGGCCAATTTAAGTGCTACTCCGGCTATTGACCAAATAATGGGATTTGAGGCTCAAATTAATGATGATGATGGTGGCGGCAACAGAAATTCACAGCTTTCATGGAATGCAACGGCCAACGAAGCTTACCAGAATCCCAGTTATTTTGGAACTGTTACTCTCATAGCTCCCTTGAAGCCTATAAACATAGCTACAAGTCCATATCCACTTGATGAGAGTGATGATGTTGAGAAAAATGTAAATCTTAACTGGAAGCCTGGCAGTTATTTAATCGAAAATGGTGGTACGCATAATTTATTTTTCGGTACAGATTTCAACGATGTTAATGATGCAACAGTAAGCAATCCACTCGGTACAACCGTATCCCCGGCTCAGGCGC
>JAFGPS010000165.1 GCA_016936075.1 Sedimentisphaerales bacterium
AATATCATAAAAGGTAAAAAAAGACATCCTACAATTGAAGATAATGTTACAATTTATGCTGAAGCTACGATTCTCGGTGACATTGTTATTGGAAAAGACTCTGTGATTGGTGGAAATGTCTGGGTTAAGGAAACTGTCCCGCCGGGTGTTACTGTTCTTACCCGTAACGCAGAATTAATATTTAAAAAGAATTCACAATAAGTAAATAATACAACTGGAGTGTATTTTGGACACTATACTTGAAAAAATAAATAATCTTAAACAAAAACATAACGCGGTTATACTCGCTCATAATTATCAGACAGGAGATATACAGGATATAGCGGATTTTGCCGGTGATTCGCTTGGTTTGAGCATTCAGGCATCGAAAACAGATGCGGATGTAATAGTATTTTGCGGCGTCTTGTTTATGGCCGAAACCGCAGCGATTCTTTCGCCAGATAAAATTGTGCTGTTGCCTGACAAATACGCCGGATGCCCAATGGCTGATATGATAACTGCTGCGGAATTGAGAAAACTCAAACAAAAGCATCCTGACGCTTTGGTCGTTTGTTATGTGAATAGTTCCGCCGAAGTGAAAGCTGAAAGTGACTATTGCTGTACAAGTGCTAACGCGGTAGAAGTTGTAAACTCTCTGCCAAAAGATAAAAAGATTATTTTTGTGCCGGACAAAAACCTTGGACAATATACCGCACAGAAAACGTCTCGTGACCTTATTTTATGGCCCGGTTATTGCCCCTCGCATGTTGTAATATCCGAAAAAGATATAAAAAAGGCAAAAGAAGAACATCCCGATGCGATAGTTATGGCACATCCTGAATGTCCTCAATCTGTAAAAGCTGTTTCGGATCAACTTCTCAGTACAGGACAAATGCTGAAATTTGCAAAAACCAGCAGCATAAGAAAATTTATTATCGCAACGGAAACAGGAATAATTCATACGTTAAAAAAAGAAAATCCAGATGCGGAATTTATCCCTGCGACACAAAAGGCTCTATGCCCCAACATGAAAAAGATTACTATGGAAAAAATACTTTGGGCACTTGAAGATTTGGAAAACTCTTCTGGAGAGCAATCCAGTTATCGTATTACTGTTCCGGATGATATTAGAGAAAAAGCTAAAAAATCACTTGATCGTATGATTGAGATTTTACCAGAAAATTAATAATGAAAACAACCGAAGACAACTCAGTAGGAATTGTGCAGACTCAGACAATCCGTGTTGTTGAGCAGGAAGAGCCGCTGCAATTAGATTGCGGCAAAACTCTCGCTCCAATTGATGTGGCTTATGAAACATACGGCACGCTTAATGAAAAGGGTGATAACGTAATATTAATCTGTCACGCGCTCAGTGGAAACGCCCATGTTGCGGGTATAAACAATCCAGACGATAAGAAACCGGGTTGGTGGGATAATATGGTCGGGCCCGGAAAAAGTATTGATACAAATAAATATTATGTAATATGCTCGAATTTTTTGGGCGGCTGCAGCGGAACAACCGGACCTGGTTCGGAAAATCCAACTACCAGCAGACCATATGGTTTGGATTTTCCAATAATAACAATCGCCGATATGGTTCGGGTACAAAAGCTTTTCCTTGATAAACTCGGAATAAAAGGTCTTTTGGCCGTAATAGGCGGCTCAATTGGTGGAATGCAGGTATTGCAATGGACAATATTATATCCCGATTTTATGAAAGCGGCTATTCCAATTGCGACTACAACTCATCTCGGTGCTCAGTCGATTGCTTTCGACGCGGTTGGAAGAAACGCGATACTCGCTGACCCGAATTTTTCGGGAGGTAGATATACCAGTGAGAACAGCCCGAGTCACGGCCTTGCGATTGCAAGAATGATAGGACATATTACGTATCTTTCTGAAAAAGGGATGCGCGAAAAATTTGGACGAGAATTGAGAAACAGCAGCTCTTATAATTATGATTTAAATTCTGAATTTGCGGTTGAAACATATCTCGATTATCAGGGCCAGAGCTTTGTAGAAAGATTCGACGCGAATAGTTATCTTTATATAACTAAAGCTTCGGATTATTTCGATTTGAAAAATGGCAATAATTCGTTAAGCGAAGCTTTCGCAAAAGCAAAATGCAGATTTCTTGTGATTAGTTTTACAAGTGACTGGCTCTTTACGCCGGAGCAATCCAAAACTATAGTGAATGCTTTGGTAGCAAATGGCAAAGATGCAAGTTTTTGCGATATATACTCACCTTATGGTCATGATGCCTTTCTATTGGAAGCTGAAACGCTTGGCTCTTTTATTTCGGGATTCTTAGAATCTGCTTTTCAGCCTGTCCATCAAAAACTGGAATCAACCCCATGTCCTCGAGTTGATTATGAAGTTATAGAGTCGCTAATTGAGCCTGGTAGTTCCGTTTTGGATATAGGCTGCGGCGAAGGTGCATTGCTTGCGAATCTCATAGCGGATAAAAATATTAAAGGAGAAGGAATAGAGCTGGAAGAAAAACTTGTGCTGAATTGTGTAAGAAGGGGCTTACCGATTATTCAGCACGATATCGAAGAAGGCTTGGAAAATTACGCGGACAAAAGTTACGATTATATTATTCTTTCGCAGACACTTCAAACTGTGAAGAATACGGAAAAAGTACTTAGCGAATTGATGCGCGTCGGAAAGAAAGTTATTGTGAGTTTTCCGAACTTTGCCTACTGGCGATGCAGATTGCAATTATTATTGGAAGGCAAAGCGCCGGTAACGAAGCAATTACCATACAAGTGGTATAATTCTTCGAATATACATTGCTTATCGTTAAAGGATTTCGAGGAGTTCTGTGAAAAGCTTAGTATTAGAATTGAAGGGAAAATCCCGCTGACAAAAGCAAGCCTCAGCCCGGTTAAGTTCGCACCGAATTTTTTTGCCGAACAGGTAATTTATATAACAAGTAAGGAATGAAAAAATGGATGAAAAAGCTAAATACCATTTAGATACACTGGCTCTACACGCCGGTCATGAAGTAGATTCAGATACATTAAGCAGGGCGGTTCCGATTTATCAGACTGCAAGTTATATGTTCAAGGACACTGAACACGCTGGAAATCTTTTCGCGTTGAAGGAATTTGGAAACATTTATACACGTTTGATGAATCCTACAACTGATGTGCTTGAGAAAAGACTCGCGGCTCTCGAAGGCGGCGTAGGTGGACTGGCGTTAAGTTCCGGTCAGTCAGCAATTTATGTGAGCATATTGAATATATGCAGTTCAGGTGACCATATGATTGCATCGAACTCGCTTTATGGCGGGACGGTTACGCTATTTAGTCATACATTCGCAAAACTCGGTATTGAGGTGACATTTGTCGATGCGAGAAAACCGGAGGAAATTGAGAGTGCAATTAAGGATAATACAAAGCTGGTATATATTGAGAGCATAGCCAATCCGAAAAATGATGTATTGCAATATGATAAAATTGCTGATATAGCTCATAAGCATGGTATGCCTTTAATTTGCGATAATACAGTGACTACACCAATACTTTTCAGACCGTTTGAACATTGCGCTGATATCATAATACATAGCTGTACTAAATTTATCGGCGGTCACGGCACAAGTATTGGCGGTGCGATAATTGATTCCGGAAATTTTGATTGGAATAACGGCAGGTATCCTGAAATGACTGAGCCTGATACAAGCTATCATGGAATAAAATACGTCGAATCCTTCGGTGATTTAGCATATATTATAAAAGCACGAACACAATTATTACGTGATATGGGCTCGTGTATGTCACCATTTAACGCGTTTTTATTCTTACAGGGACTCGAAACTCTGCATCTACGTATGCCCAGACATAGTGAAAATGCACTTGCTCTGGCAAAGTGGCTTGAAAAACAGCCTCAGGTGAGCTGGGTAAATTATCCCGGGCTTGAATCGCATCCTGACTACGAACTGGCAAAAAAATATTTTCCGAACGGACAGGGAGCAATTCTTGGATTCGGAATAAAAGGTGGAAAAGAAGCCGGGATTAAATTCATCAACAGCGTTAAATTAGCCAGCCATTTGGCCAATATTGGCGATAGTAAGACTTTGGTAATCCATCCGGCGAGCACGACTCATCAGCAATTAACTGAAAAAGAAAAGCTTGCGGCCGGAGTTTCTGAAGATTATATACGAACATCTGTTGGAACTGAGCATATAGATGATATAATTGCTGATTTCAGTCAGGCACTCAAATCAGTGTAAAGAGTTTTTGAAAAATGAAAAAGTTGTAAAGGCAAGAAAAGGAAGAAAAATGGAAACCAAAATGCAAAAGAAATTTAGCTGGCGTGCATTTATTTCTATCCTTACCGGATTTTCATTTATTGGTATAGCGATAACAGGAGTTGTTCTGTTTTTTGTTCCGCCGGGAAGAATTGCCAACTGGACAGGATGGACTTTCCTTGCGATTTCAAAAGATACATGGATCGCGCTGCATGACTGGTTCGGGATTGTCTTTATGATTACAGTGGTTTTTCATTTGTTTTTTAATTTGAAACCGTTTATAAGCTATTTCAAGAACAAAATTACAAAAGCATACTCATTTAGAGCTGAATGGTTGATAGCGTTAGTTTTATGTGTTTGTGTAAGTGTAGGGACCATATTGAATACGGCTCCCTTTGCGAATTTGATGGCATGGAATGAAAGTCTGAAAGACCGCTGGGATACACCGGCTGAGCAGGCTCCTATTCCTCATGCTGAGTTGTTGACATTAAATGAACTGGCTCAACAGGTTTCAGGAGTGGACCTTGAGACGATGCAGAGTAACCTTAAAAATAAAGGATATGAAGTTGGCTCGCCGGATATGACTCTTGGTGAACTTGCAGAGTCAGTTTCAAAAACTCCGCTCGAATTGTACCAGATAGCGGTAGGTCAAAGCGGCTCCGCGGTTGCGGGTACGAATAGGTTCGGCCAGATGACTTTGGAGCAGTATTGTGAACAAAATAATTTGAATATCAATGAGGTTGCGCAGAAATTGAAGGATGCGGGTTTCACCATAAAGCCGGAAATGACTATGAGAGAAATTGCCGATTCAAATGGTGCGCATCCATCGGAAGTTAGAAATATTATTAGTCAATAGGAAGAAAATATTATAAATTAGTTACGTTGACCGATACCCTCTGTCATACCCGCGAAGGCGGGTATCCAGTTTTTAACCTCTGGGTTCCGCATTAACAGGCTCTGTCACAATTATGTTTTTAGTAATGATATTATATGTTCAATATGTTATCATGTAAAAATATAATTGGAAAGGATTTCATTATGGCAT
>JAFGPS010000166.1 GCA_016936075.1 Sedimentisphaerales bacterium
TGTCAGCTGTTGAAAACAAAAGTGTGCATTTGCAAATGCTATGCTAGTAAAACAGAATGTACATAAATTAAATTGTGACACAGCCTGGAAACGAAACATCTGGGTTACGAATATAAAATTGATTCTTCATCCCCAGGGGATTCAGAATGACAACAAGGTTTATTTGAAAAACTAAAAAAGAGGAAAGGACCTATGAATTGCCCGAAATGCAATCATGAAAACCCTGTTGATTCGATAGTTTGTGAATTATGCAGTTGCGAGTTGACTAATATAAAAGAAATCGAGCCGGAAAAAGAAAAAATAAAGACTCTTAGATTCCTTTCAATTGTATCCGCCTGCATGTTTCCTGTATTCATTCTTTTTATAAAATATTCTGTTTTGGCTTTTTTAATGGCTTTTTTCTCATTTTGTTTAACAGTTGCTACTATACCTCAATTGATCAGGATTTCGAGGAAAAGAAAAATAAAAAGAAGCGCGATCGTATTAACAATTATAATACTTACTATATCATCCGTTCAAATGCTATTATTCAGTTTCTTGCGTACAGATGCACCACCAATATCTAATGACTATACAATCAACGATATTAAATCCACTTCCCCTGAATATAATCAAAGCTATGAATTATTGCTTAGTCTTGGGAATGATGATGGTATAACAGATAGCAACGTTATCGGCTTGTCCAAAGAAGATGTTAACAATCTCGAAGTTATTTACGAAATATTTAAAGAAAAAGATTTACGAATAATTTCAGAGAAAATTAAGGAAAAAGAAGAAGAAATTCTGACTCTATGGGATAAAGCAGAAAAAGGAAGAAACATTTTAATTGAACTTAATTCTTTTCCTGAGATTGCTGATTTATCGGAGCCCATACTTGATGCAAATTATCCCGAGCTAAAAAACTTAAAATACCTTATATTTCTTTATCGATCTTACATTACTCTCCAAAGCATAACCGATAATCACGAACAAGCATTTAATGAACTTGCTATGCTGAATTCGATTTTTAAAAAACTTAGTTTGAATTGTCGAAATATTACAACAAAAATAGTTTGTATAGCCTATTTTGCTCAAATTATTAATTCATCGAACTTTATAATTAGCAATCCTGAAACTCCAAATGAAATCCTATTAAAGCTTAAAGACATCGTTTATTCACTATCGGATAAAAATACCTCTTTTAGAAATAATCTGATATTTGATTACCTTACGATGAAAAATGAATTGGGAAAAATCCGTAATGAGCCTAAATTAAAACATCCTAATTTTGCACCATTAAAATATAATTCTTCATTAAGATTATTCCGAAACTATTTTGATGAATTAATAGCGTATGAAGAAAATCAGAAAATCGGCAAACAACTGAGAATCTGGCCTGCTTTTTATCCTAATATTCCAGTTCATATCGATAAGGATGGAAAACTTAACTCTTTATATTACAAGATATATAATCCTGTAGGTTATTTACTGATTGAAATTTTTGTACCAGCCTGTGAAAAAGTAATATCGATAAAAAAAAGATTTGAAATTCACTCTGATATGCTAAAAGTTATCTTAAATTTAAGGCTTGACAAAAAAGCCGATATAAAGGTTCTTGATTATGGCGATGAATATAGTATTGACGTTGAGAATAAATTTATTTCATATACTTTTAATGCTCACAAAGTCAATATGCCGCATGAATTTTCTGATTCTGTTTCGGAAGATATCGAGATTAAGTTGCCTATAAATCCGGAAGTTTTGGGATTAACTGAATCGCAGGCAAAGTAACTTGAATTTATGCTTGAGGAAAAGATTAATGAACTGCCCAAAATGCAAACACGATAATTCTGATGATGTGAAAATTTGTGAATCGTGTGGTTATACATTTGGAGAATATGAAAATATCAATAAACAATCTAAAACAAGTAAGCTTGCCGTTTTTTCATTTATACTTTCAATACCAACTATATATATCTCAATTTTTACAGGCATACCATCAATACTTTACGGCTATAAAAGCATATTGAAAATCCGTAAAAGCCAGGGAAAACTCAAAGGTAAAACATTAGCAAAAGCTGCTATTGTCGTATCTCTGGTACTGTTAGCACTAAATCGTGTGTTGTTTATGGACGCTGCTCCAATTAGAAATGACTACACCATAAATTACTTTAAAACTCCTTATTTATTATTGCCTCAAAGCTACTCAACATTAATTAGTATTGGAAGCAATACCAATGACCATTTAAAAGATGCTTTAGGCATCGGATTATCTAATAGTGATGTAAATAATATTCGTTTGATTAATAAGATATTTACAAACCAAGATCTCAATACTATTTCACAAGATATATTAGAAAATGAAAGTACCATCGAGTCAATTTGGAAAAAATCTTCATTAGAACGATACACTTTTGCAATGCTTGATCAATACAGAAAAATCTCAGAATTACCAGAAGGACTAAAGCTTGGGAAAATCCCCGAATATAATATCGTGCTCCGGCATTTGTCCTCTATATATCGAGCCTATATTTGTTTACAGGCAAGTAAAGGCAACTATCAAGAAGCTCTCAAGGAACTTAAATTGTGGGATTCTATAAATAAAAAAATGAGTCTTGGCTCTCTTGATGTTATTACAAAACAAGCAAATATAGCATCTTTTAACCTTGAAATTAATGCGGCCAATTTCATAATAAACAATGCTGACACTCCTACGGATATTCTACTGGAATTGAAACCTTTAATTGATTCATATTCTCCACAGGTACATTCATCCTTAAAATATATGATAATAGCTGAATACTTGAAATTCAAACAAAGTCTTTCGAAAGTAAGATATGCTCCTTTACTAAGATATAACTCTACACTTAAGCTGCAAAAGAATATTTATGAGAGATGGATTGCTATTGAAGGAGATCCCAACAAAATTCCAGAATTGAAAGTATGGCCCGATTTCTATCCCGACATTCCAGCGGTAGATTATAACTCCCAAGATAATAAACTCCATTGGTTATACAGAATCTATAATCCTTTTGGTTCTTTCATGGCTTCAAAAACCAGGTTAAATCTATTTGGATTATATTTGATGAAAATTAGACTAATAAGCTCTATGGATATGATTAAAATTGTCCTGAATAAAAGACTTACAGCACAGCCAAATCCAGATACATTCAAGAAGGTTGGAAAATATCAATTCAATCCTGAGAAAAAGAGGATATATACAATAATACCGGATGGTGAAGAATTCGAACTGCCCATAAATCCGGAAGTTCTTCATTTGAGTGAATAGTATTCAAATCCCTTCAATATTACTAAATACAAAATACTAAAGACTAAATACTAATTATCGGCTTTTCGCTATCATCGAGTCTTTTTTTATGGTTGGCTCTACACCAAGATATGTTAAAGTTCGGTCGATTATTCTGCCTGCAACAGGGGAAGCTACAGCCCCGCCGCTGTCACCTTTTCCAAGCCTGCCGTTCGGTCTTCTTACAGAGACAAGAACAACTATAGCCGGGTCTTCTGCTGGCGCTCCTGATACGAATGATGCTATATTTGCGTTATCCTCATAGCCCTTAACACCAACTTTCGCAATATTAGCCGTACCTGTTTTTCCAAATACCTGCCACTTGTCAAGTTTTGCACGCCAGCCGGTACCTCCATTACTTTTTTCGTTTACAACTCCGACCATTACATCTGTTATAATCCATTTGGCTACTTCCGGCTTGATGATATATCCGACAGGCGGCATGGGACGATTTATTTTAACAATGTCACCATCATTATCAATAATCGCTTTTACCAGGTAAGGCTGAACAAGTCTGCCGCCGTTGGCAAGTATGCAGTAAGCCCTGAGCATCTGCATGGAAGTCACACTGATTTCATATCCATATGGTATTCTCGTTATACTATAACCGCTCCATTTGTTCAGTGGACGTATAAGACCTTCTACTTCGCCGGGAAGTTCTATTCCTGTTGTCGAGCCGAAACCGAATTTCTTTAATCCATCGTAAAGTACCTGCTTGCCCATTTTCTGGCCCATTTTTGCCATGCCGATATTACTGGATTTTATGATGATTTCCCTGATTTTCAAGTTGCCGAATTTATGCGTTTTATACTCGTTGATTCGCCCGAACTCTCTACTATAATAATCGCCGTTCTCACAAAATATCGTTTCATTTTTGCGGATTGCGCCTTTTTCAAGTCCAATCGCTGTAACGATAGGTTTAATCATACTGCCCGGCTCGAACTGGTCGGTAATAAGCCTGTTGCGAAAATTGTTCGGGTCGAATTCCTGACGATTATTCGGATCAAAATCAGGAATCGAAACCATTGCGAGAATCTCACCTGTTTTAGGATTTGCGACTATCGCCATTGCAGATTCAGCTTCGAATTCCTTGTATTGCTTTATCAATTCTTCACGAACTATTTGCTGAATAGTAGCGTCAATAGTTAATATAATTCCGGAACCATCGTTGAATTTCCCGCTTTGTTCCTTTAGACGAATAGGTCTGCGTCTGTTATCCGCAAAGAAAGTACTCTGCATATCAGAGCCTCTAAGTTCCTCGTCGAACTTAAGCTCGATTCCTTCCTGACCCATATTGTCTTTACTGGTGAAACCGATAATCTGAGCGACTAAACTTCCCATCGGATAGTTTCTTCTATATCCCGTTTCAACAGCAACACCTTTAATCTTTCTTGCTGCAGCACATTGATCCTGAGTTGCATCTTCGATTAATTTTGCATAGCCCGGATTTCTACTATCTAAAATCTCAGAGCAAATGATATGTGCGCCAACATTCATAACCGAAGAAAGCTGAATTGAAGTTTCTTTAATATTGTCTACATCCCCTAATGAATGAGGATCAGCAAAAATATTTTGAATTCTATTACTTGCCGCCAAAAGCCTGAGCCTGGTGTCAAAAATAGGCCCGCGTTGAGGTTGCCATCTCTGGTATGATAACTGATTAAGACTGATTTGAGTATAACGTTCGTTTTTATAATATTGCAGGTAAAAACATCGCGCCATCAGCCCCATAAAAGCGATGATTAAAAGCATTAACACAAAAATAGTGAATTTAACTCTTTTCAACTGTCAACTATCTTCATCTAATTTGTCAAGGCATGCCTGAATTGCGGCCGGATTTGTAAGACCCTCGAAACGCAACTGCTTTACGCCAAGTTCCTGTTTTAATTGATTTACTTCAGATCTAAATACACATAGCTCATATATTATTCTGTTATTTGCATTTCTAAGCGAAATTGCAATAATCAGAAGAACTGTAAAAATGAACATAACAAAACATAAACGAAATTGAGATATTATAAACATAGCAATTAATAGAACGTGCTCTGCACACCTTTTATTGAATCTGGTGGGATAATCCACCCTACAATATTATTCTAAAATCCTTATTTTGCTGGTAAACGAAGTTTCATACCGGGTTTAAGTTTATTTTTGTCAGTTAATATATCAGTATTTAATTTACTGATTTCTTCGAATCGCGCACCATTTCCAAGTTGTTGGGCTGCTATTTTCCACAAGCTGTCATCTTCTTTTACTTCATACCAGTCTTCTTTATCCAGCCTTGAATTATTATTTTGTCTGGCTGTTGTACCTCCCATTAACGTTACATTCTGGAACATGCCGCCCTGAAGTACATCAGAAGGCCGAGGCTCAACTGGAGCAGCAGGCTCAGGAATCACAATCTTTTGGCCAACAAAAATCTTGTCTGGTGATTTCAAAGTTTCTTTATTGGCTTCATATATTTTATTGATATTTACTAATCTATTACCTTCCTCTTCTCCATAAAACTTTTTAGAGATTTTTGCGAGATTATTGTCACCTTCCTGAATAACATAGGTCTTTTCTCTGAATGCTTGACCTTGCTGTGTTCTTTGAACTATAGGATTGTTCGGTGTTACTGGGATTACTTGATTCTCTCGTGAAGGTGTACTTATCTGACCTTGCCTTTGTTGATTCATATTTCCAGGTTGACCAAATCCACCTTGTCCGCCTCTGGGATTAAATTGCCCGCCGTTTCCATTTTGTCTAAAACCACCATTCATCTGAAAACCATTTCCGCCGAACGGATTTGACGGTCTCATACCAGTTCTATTATCATCTCTATTATTGGAACCTTCTAAAGACACTTCCCTTTCAGCCGCCACAGGTGTTGGTAATTCCAATCTTAATCGCTCGTTTTCCTGAGAACTATCTACAACAATTCTAACATCTTCATTTTCACTAACACTTGATTCTGAATTATCCTCAGACAAAGATGTATAATCACTGGTTGATTCGGATTCCGGTTCGTAATAATCGTTGGCATAATATACACCAGTATCATTATCTTCAACTGTTGCATGATCAGTTGCCCATGGATTATTATTTAATAGAACTTCGTTATCATAATCACCGGCAGGAACTGGAGTAATAATATCTTCCTGGTAATTCTGTTCTTCGGCCGCATAAGAATTCCGTACACCATATCCTAAAGGATCTGCTTGTACGAATGTATCCTCAGCTGCCTGTACACTATTATCTACAGAATTCTGAAAACGAGGCAGCCCGTTGATAACAAAAGCTATAATAAATATAAATACTAAACCTAAAAGCAACCCAATTTTGGCATCAGAGGTCATAATAAACTCCATTCAACTTGTTATTTATAATTAAATTACCGCTTCATCGCGATACGTAACTTAGCACTTCTTGCACGTTGATTTTCGTCAATTTCTTCCTTTGAAGAAATAAGAGGCTTCTTGGTTAAAATATCATAAATGCCATCAGCCTTATTCTGACGAAAATCATATTTAACTATTCTATCTTCAAGACTGTGAAAGCTGATAATTGCTATCAAACCGTCTTTATTCAATAATTTAGGTGCAGAAGCCAGAAGCTTTTCTAAATTTTCAAGTTCCTGATTTACTGCTATTCTCAAGGCCTGAAAAGTTCTTGTTGCAGGATGAATTCTGCTCCTATTCTTTCTATTGCCTAAGGCTTTGCAAATAATTCCAGCAAGCTGTCCTGTTGTCGTAATTTTATTTTCTTTTCTATAGCTGACAATAAATCTTGCTATACGACGCGAAGCTCTGTCTTCACCATATTTAAATATCAAATCTGCTAAACTTTTTTCATCAGTTCTATTGACTATATCGGCAGCATTATGCTGTAATCTTTTGTCAATTCTCATATCAAGAGGCATATTTGTTTGAAAACTTAATCCCAAATTTTCATTAGTGATTTGTGCTGAGCAAAGACCCAAATCAGCAAGTATAAAATCGACCTTTTCTATACCATGTTCGCCAAGCTGCTCACTTATTTGGGAAAAGTTGGAATGAACAAGTACAACCCTGCAATTAACATCCTTCAAAGTTTGTTTTGCTTTTGAGAGTGAATCTTCATCGACATCCATGCCAAAGATGATTCCCTTTGAACTTAATTGTTTTGCGAACAGAAAACTATGACCTCCATGTCCTATGGTCGCGTCAACCATAACCGCCTCCTGCGGTAAGTTTATCTGTTCGACCAATGTTTTGGCGAGCACCGGAATATGCTCTGCCGTTTGTTTATCTTCTTCCATATCTGCATATAACAGTTTTTGTTTGTTATTAAATTTATTGCAAGCCAACGGATTATACTAAGCCGCTATATGCTCGTTTTATTTTTTTTTAACTCATTGCCATTACTCTGCGCTGTAGCTTCTGAACTTCAGGCGAAAAGGAAATACCCGCAAACGCACCATCGAATTTTTTTATACGCCCGAGTCTCTCGGAAAGTACATCTATCGATGCAAATGTATAATCATCGACATTCCTTTTGCCTGTAATACTTTCACTAACAACCTGGCAGTGATTTGAATCCTTTCCAATCATGCTTTCCCCACTAACTATAAGGTTTCGTTCTGTTGTTTCTGCAGGACTGTTTGGCGTGCCTGCGACATCTTTTTCTGATATTGAATCATATTGTCAGTAACATATTGCTCCCAGCTCTCACTGTTCCAAAGCTCGATATGATCCCTGACTCCAATCAACGTAACATCATCCTTCAGCCCTGCTCTCTTCCTCAATTTTTCATTTAACAATAATCTGCCCTGATTGTCCAACTCGACTTTACTCGCGAGAGCATAACTCATACGCTCGAAAGCCACAACTTCATCAGGTGCGGAAGTTTTCGGAGCGGCTGCCATTGCAATTTGTTCAAAATACTTTTCGGGATATAGACATAAAATGCCATTTGAGCCAATAACAAGATAAAAACTGCTGCCGTGTTCATCTACATCAATCTGACTCCTCAACTTATTGGATATGAGGATCCTGCTCTTGTTATCCACAACGTGTTGATATTCACCTGTTAATAAACCCATGGTTTCTGTCCCACTGAACAAATTCGATATGGGAATTATTGCCACTTCTTACCACTTTGTCAAGAAATGATTTTGATTTTTTTGAAAATTTACTTATCGGACTTCTGCTGATTAACGCTAAACTATTTTATTTGATATGGTTACGAAATATTTAACCTGTTATATTTTTTTATTTATTTATGTAAATATAATTGCACAATTTTAACATGATGTTTTTTTTGAAATCAATTGACTTAAACTAATAGATTTTCATATTGATATCCGCCAAAGCAAGCCCCCTTTTGGATAGCAGCAAAATAGCTTCGGGCAATCACAAAAACTACCCAATACCCTTAAATAACTAATAAGAAATTAAATTTATATTCGAGTGAATGCTATACTATTTCTTGACTTTATAGCTCATTGAAGGTAACCTATTCAAATGTTAATTTCAGCTTTAAGGATGGAACAAATTATATGAAGGATAATACAGAATTCGAAGAAAAATTCGAGGATATGAGAATCCTTGATGAGTTAAAAAATTCGTACTTGAATTACGCGATGAGCGTAATCGTATCTCGTGCTTTACCGGACGTTCGTGATGGCTTGAAACCTTCGCAAAGGCGTATTCTTGTCGCAATGAACGATCTAAATCTTGGGCCGCGAAGCAAACACAGAAAGTGCGCTAAAATCGTCGGTGATACGGGCGGCAACTATCACCCGCACGGCGACCAGGCTACATACGGCACATTGGTCAGGCTCGGCCAGCATTGGAATATGCGTTATACGCTGGTTGATCCGCAGGGAAATTTCGGAAGTGTTGATTCCGACCCCCCTGCCGCTATGAGATATACCGAGGCAAGAATGACCGCTCCAGCAACTGAAATGCTTGAGGACCTCAAATACGATACAGTCGATTTCGTGCCTAATTACGATGAAACACGCACAGAACCAACCGTACTTCCGGCAAAGTTACCAAACCTGCTCGTTAATGGTTCAACAGGTATTGCAGTTGGTATGGCTACCAATATCGCACCGCATAATGTTTCTGAAGTATGCGATGCACTGCTTTTGATTATCAACGACCCTGATTGTGGATTCAAAGATATAATGAAATGCCTGCCGGGCCCGGATTTCCCAACTGGTGGAATCATCTGCGGCAAGAAAGGCATTGTAGATGCATACACAACCGGAAGAGGACATCTAACTGTTCGCGGCAAGGTGAATGTCGAGGAATCAAAAAAAGGCAGAGAACGAATCGTCGTAACAGAAATCCCATATATGGTTGTCAAGACCAACATCGTCTCGAAAATTGCCGAAGGTGTTCAAAACGGAACCCTGCCTGAAGTAGCTGATGTACGCGACGAATCTGACCGCCAAGGTATGAGAATTGTCGTAGATTTGAAAAGGGATGCTGATCCCGATATTTTATTAAACAAACTATATCGCTACACACAATTGCAAAATACTTTTGCGATTGCTAACATCGCACTTGTTAATAACAGGCCTGAAACTCTCAATATTCGCGAGATGCTAGAATGCTTTATTAATCACCGTAAAGATGTTATCAGAAGACGCAGCAGGTTCCTTCTGAAAAGATGCCGCAACAGAGCACATATTCTCGAAGGCCTTATCATGGCAGTCAGTGACATTGATGAGATTATTGAAATCATCAAGAAATCACCTGATGCTCCGACAGCCAAGCTGAACCTTATGAAGAAACCTCTTCATTTAACTGAGACTGCGACACTTAAGAAAATTCTTCCGGAAGCTTTTATAAAAGAAAAAAGCAAGGGCAAACATTTTCTTACAGGCCCTCAGACAGACGCAATTCTTACAATGCAGCTCCAGAGACTTACCGGCCTGGAAATAGAAAAGCTTGCAAAAGAATTCGCGGACCTAACAAAAGAAATCGAAAAGTATCTGGAAATCCTCGCTGATAACAATGTCCTTATGAATATAATCCGCGAAGATATTTATGAGATAAAAGATAAATACGGTGACAAAAGAAGAACACTAATTGCCGCCGCGGCACAGGATTTTGACATTGAAGATTTAATTGCCGACGAGGAAGTCATCGTCACTGTAAGTAATACAGGCTACGTTAAACGTATGCCAATCGACACATATCGCAAGCAGGCCAGAGGCGGCCAGGGAATCATTGGCTCGGACACAAAAGAAGGTGACTTCATAAAGCACCTCTTTGTAGCGTCAACGCACGATTACCTGCTTATCTTCACAAA